>JBDRPM010000039.1:0-48530 GCA_043827005.1 Pseudomonadota bacterium
GGGATCATTGATGCGGCAAGCATCAGATACATGATGACAGATCTGAATATTTCCGGGTCCCGGCCCAGGATATTAAAAAAAGGCGTGTTCAGACAAACCAGGCCTTTGACAAGATTGTCATTGCCATCAAGCGCTCTTACAGCCAGATTCCCGCCATGACTGTGTGCAATGACACAGACTTTGTCCTCATCATCCTGATGGATGGTGATTTTCTTTGCATTATTGTTTACGCTGTAAAGCACACTTAATGCCAGTCATTTCAAGGCGGCATCAAGACTGTTTTTATCTCCTTGTTAAAAAAGGACTGGAAAATCCATGCCAAAGAAATAAGCAGGAATCGAATGGATTCAAGCCATGCGCTTTAGGAAAGCAGAAAAACTGGATACGATAAAACAGATGAACTACTATTAAACCTTTCAGCCATAAACAGCATGAGTACGATCAATCGGTATCAATATTCAAGTCCGGGTAATATTTTTTAATACAGTCCTTGCAGATTCCATGACTGAATTTTGCGTCAGAATGCTCCTGAAAATAGGATTCAAGATTCGTCCAGGCCCCTTCATCATTGCGTATGCTTTTACAATGCGAACATATGGGAATCAAACCAGTCAAAGTCTTCACTTCTGTCAGAGCGTTTTGAAGTTTGATGATCAGCCGTTCCCGTTCTTTTTCAATGTTTATTCTGGTATTGATTTGGTCTTTCAAATTTTTATTGGCACTGTCAAGCTCTTTGAAAACCACTTCATATGGTTGTTTTATCCCGGTTTCAATGATTGCTTTGTATATCAGGTAAAACGAAAACAGTTTGAAATAATGGCCTGTTAGATTTGAAAACCCATAGTTGCTGACATAAAAGGTAAAGGCAAGTTCAGATATTATGGTGCACACAAGAGAACCCAACAAAAATATATAAATATTGGATTCAAATCTTTGTTTATTCTTGTTGAGAAGCAATATCCCAATGAGTAAAATTGTGCAGATGATATATTCACTGATTTTTTTAAAGGGCGTAAGCCCGATGCCTTCCTCAAAACACACTGGGAACACTTTCCAGACAAAGATGCTTAATATGATCAGTGCTGTCAATGCTGAGTAGATGGTGAATATTGTCTCAGGTTTGTAGCTTTTATTTGATCCCAGAAAATAAAAGGCCACCATGAGCGTTATGCTCTCCAGATACCTTGCGCCTATCCATAACTGGTTTGCATAATAATCGTAATCTGTAAAAATCGGCATGCCTTTATATGCCAGAGTATGCACAAGATCCAGGAATGCTATGAACAGATAGGCAATGCCGATAAACAAAAGATACTGATTTTTAATGTATTTTTTCGAATTCCAGGTGATCATGAAAAAAGAGCATGCCACCACAATGCTGAATATCTCCGCAAGGCTGTGAAAAAGAAGATAATTGATCAAAGTTGTACAATATAATCCAACAAGAACCGTTATTATGAAAAAGGTTTGAATCATATGATCCTCCTGCATCATTCCTGTTCATAGTGGGCCAGTTGTTTTTATTCATTGGGCGTATGCTCTTGAGCAACAACCCTGCAACAGATGATCGTGCCAGGCACCTTCAAAGAATTGAGAAAGCTGTTTCTTTGGGGGTGCCTGGGATTTTTTATGCTTTTGGAAGTTTTGGAAACTGTTTGTTGATCACTTTGTTCCAGGCATCCACTTCGGTTTTCATTTTTTTAAGCAAAGAACCAGTGTTGCCGGAAATGGTAATGGATTCGATGATATCGCCCTGTTGAATGCTGTCTACAACTTTCTGATCCTCTTCTGATTTGACCGCACCAAAAACCGTGTGCATGCCGTTCAGATGAGGGGTGGGCGTGTGGGTGATGAAAAATTGGCTGCCATTGGTGCCGGGGCCGGCATTGGCCATGGACAGGATGCCGGGTTTATCATGTTTTAAATCTTTTTTACACTCATCTTTAAATTCATATCCCGGGCCGCCCATTCCATTGCCCCAGGGGCATCCGCCCTGGATCATGAAGTCGGCAATCACACGATGAAATTTAAGTCCGTTATAATATTCTCTTTTGGCAAGATTGACAAAAGAGGCGCAGGTCAAAGGGGTTTGATCAGCAAATAATGTCAGGTTGATGGGTCCCTTGCTGGTTTGCATGATGGCTGTTAAGTCAGGCATATTGTCTCCTTTAATAAATAATAAATATGGTCACATATTAAGTGATTATGAACAATTGTCAAATAAAAAACCAAGGCCGGCCAGGAACAATCCCTGGCCGGCCGGTTTGTGTTGTTATGATTAAAAAATGAAAACTTATCCGTCTTTTTTGGTTCCGTCCATTTTTACAGCGCTTTTTGGCATAACCTTTCGGTAGACCTTGTTAAAGGGCAGTTTTTTACCGTTAATGGTCAAAAGATCGTCTTCAATGGAAATACCAAATTGTCGTTCATTTTCTTCAAGGTAAGGCAGGATCAGGTTCCAGTCTTCCTGTGTGACTTGTGCAAAAACACCGCCGTTTAAATGCTCATCAACTGTTTTGCATTCAGGGTCTCTTAGATAGATGGCACCACCCGAGGCAAGAGAGAACAGGTTTGATCCGGGATAAGGCATCTCCAGGTCAATGACCTTTCCGTTGTCATCAAACGCAATGCCGTTGACAATGACAAATCCGCCACCGTTCAAGGGGTCACCGGCCATAAAAGATTCGGCCAGATAATCCAGGCAGGTGCCGTTGATGACAACTCTTGGGCCGCCTGTGGCATTGATCAGAGGACGTCCGGCTGCATTGCCCTGGATGTAAACTTCTCCGCCTTTGGCGCCGTACATGAAGGTCTGACCGACATCTCCGTGGATGACAAATTTGCCGCGTTTCATGATCTGGCCCAGTTGATCCTGGGCATTGCCGTGAACATGGATCTGCATGCCGTCGATACCTGAGGCCATGTAGTCTCCTGATGAATCATACACATCGAACCTGACATCATCAGTCTGGGGTCCGAATCCGCAGCCGGTAAAGCGCTGACCTTTATAGCCATAGCACAGGTATTGTTTCCAACCCAGGCGATAGGCTTTGTTCATCATCCGGGAATCACAGTCCTGGCCTTCGGGCTCAAAATCCTTGGCATTGACCACCAGGATTTTTTCATTGCCCATGGGAGCTCTGACATCGTTTTTGGTCTCAAAATCAATATAGGCATACACGCTGTTGGCATTGTCACTGATTTTAGGTGAAGACTTAAACACATCAGTCAGGCTTTTACGGATGATCTGGAGAATGGAACTTCTTTTCTTGTCACCCGTGGGAAAGATCCGGTCATTCAGATGGGTCAAAAGATCAATGGCCACAGCTTTTTTGTCATCGTTTTCTTGTGCCTGAGCCTTGATGGTTTGGCAGATCTGGTTGATCTGCACAAATGAAAAACCTGCAAACTGATCAATGCAGTATGCTTTCAGGCCGGTCAGGTCAGCAGTATCAAACAGGCTGGTGATTTTTTGGGTCAGCTCTTTGTCTTCAGGCTCGCAGGTCAGATCAATGGACACATCAAAATGAAGCTGGCCTTCAGGGGTGGAAACCTTCTCCCCGAATTTGTTCTGGGTGATCAGCTTTTTGGTGCCATCACCTTTTCCCGTATCTTTAATGGTAAAGGTAAAGGCACCGCCATCGGTTGAGCTGCCGCCCCGTGCGTTCCAGTATTTGTCGGCAACAGGAGAGAAACGCGGATCATCTTTGGCAATGTTTTCAAGGGTTGCGTCAATGGCCTGTTTTTCCGAACAGACCAGACCGATCTGGACTTCATCTCTTTCCTGGAGGGCAAACACCTGGGGTCTGAGCATGGCGGTATCAGTGATACCGATCAGCTGCATCAGATCATTGTACGGATCATTTCTGGCAATAATAAAGAACCAGGGGCCGTCAGGAGAGCCTGTCATGTGCTGGGACTGGATGTATTTATAAACATCCTGTTTGGCTTTTGGCAGACAGTCAAAGTCATGTTCTGTGGTGGGTGCCAACGCTTCAATAATGTATTCCAGGGGATATCCGAATACCCGGTTGTACAGATCCAGCAACAATACAGAAGTTTCTGTATCAGTCAGGAACTGCGGGAAAATATTGAACTGGTTCAAGTATTCTGAAACTGCATGATAGTTGGCAAAATCACCATTGTGAACCAATGCTTCATGCATGCCTGAGAACGGATGCGCTCCACCCGGATGCCAGAGGCGTCCACGGGTCGGGTACCGCTGGTGGGCAATCCAGCCATGGGCACGAAATTCATCCAGGCAGTAATACTGGGTGGCCTGCTCGGCATACCCGACAACCTTTAAAATCATGACATTTCTGGCATGGGACATGACAAACGCCTGTTTGTCTCCCAAAGATGCATAATAGGTCTGGTTCAAGCGGTTGGAATTTTGAAAAACAAATTCATCCTCTGCTTTTCGTTTATCCATTTCTTCAAGTTTGTTTTCCTGGATAAACGCATTGAGAACCACAGGTTTTACCCTTACAAAATACCGCCATACATCCGGTGGTTTGACTTCAAGGCCAATGGAGGTATAGTCATCAATGGTCGGGGTTTTTTCTGCCTTGTAAATGTCAAAGAACGGAAAGACATTGGAGGCTTCAACCCGGGGGATGGCGGTGTTGTCCAGATAGGCCACCTGGAGAAGGTAATGATCTTCAAGAACATCCCGGGGTACGCCCAGATCACTTGCGCTTAGGCCCACAGCGGCAATACCGCCGCCTTTTCCATTTCCTCTGTTGTGCATCTGAACCGAGGGCTCATAAATATGTTTTCCGGCAATGGGGATATTGGCCATAAAACCGGTCACACCGCAGCCGCCTTCTTCATCACACTTGTTGACCGGTGTGTTGAAGTGGGGAAGCCGCCCTCTTGAAGCCAGTATGTTTTGTATAATTTTATCGTTATTCATCATTGTTAAATTCCTATATTATAGAACCATTTTTTTACCGGGAGCCGGCTGGTATTGTTTTCGTTCTTCTTCATCCAGATAATCAAGATGCACAAGAAGGTCGGATCGGCCCCTAAGTTCTTTAATGCTTTTTAATCCATAGGATCTTAAGATGTTGCACCATTGTTTGCGCCAGGCCATGTACATGTTGATCAGGCGCTGTTGTGCATAGGCTTCATCAATCATGTTGCCCAGCTCAGGATCGGTTGTGGCGATCCCTCTGGCACATCCGCGGCCGCTTTCACAATTGCCGCACCGGACACATTCTACTGCAACAAGATCAGCGGTCCCGATAACGCATCCGTCCGCACCCAGAGCAATGGCTTTGGCCACATCCATAGCATTTCTGATGCCGCCGGAAGCGATGAGGGTGATTTTATCTCTGGCACCTTCGTTTTCAAGGAACCGATGGACTTTTGGAATGGCATATTCAATGGGCATGGCAATGTTCTTTTTGGCAATGTCCGGAGCTGCACCGGTTCCACCGTAGCTGCCGTCAATATGGATGATGTGGGCACCGGCATAATAGGCGCCGACAGCCACCATGTCCACATCTGTGGGTGTTGATACCTTGATGGAGCACAATACGTTGTTGTTGATCTCTTTCATCCAGTCCACATGTTTTTTATGATCTTCAACTGAATAGACAGAGTGAAAGGGGAAAGGTGAGAACAATGAATTGCCCACAACGGTTTCCCTCATTTTTGCAACCGCTTCGGTTACTTTTTCGCCCAATAGATGGCCGCCAAGTCCGGGTTTTGCACCCTGGGCATATTTAAACTCCATGACCGGGCAGTTTTGAATGGTTTCTTCTCGAACACCAAACAGACCCGTTGCCACCTGGGTGATGACATGTTCCTTGTAGGGAAGAAAATTGGGCGGGTAGCCCCCTTCTCCGGTACAGGTCATGGAATTGAGTTTCTGGGCTGCCCTGGCACGTCCCACAATAACAGACAAAGCCGTTGATCCATAAGACATGCCGCCGCCGTAACAGGGCATGGAGATGACTTTTTTGGGCCGTTCATCTCCGGTCTTGTTCAATTCAACGCTGGTGTCAATGTCTTCATCAGCCATGTCAATGGCAAGGCTCGGGTCTGGTTTGATAAACCGCATTTTGTCAAATCCGCCACCAGAGTTGCCCAGGCTGTACTCAAGATCCTGATAAGGCACTTCTCCTGTTTCTGCCATGGCAAAGTGACCCAGCAGCATCTCAGGTGTCCAGCGATAATCTCCCAGAGTTTCCAGCAAAGGATTGGGTTTAATGGTGATGGCATCTTCAGGACAATGCTCGACACAATAATGGTCAGTCTCTTTGCAGCCTGCTCCCATGCATTTGTGCTCAATGGGCCGGAACGGTTTGAGATGGTTTTCCGGCATCACATGAACCCCGTGGGGGCAGATTTCGGCACATTTGCCACAGGCGATACATTTGTTGGTATTGCGTTTAATGATATATTTGCCGATGGTATTGCGAAATCGAGACGGTGTCTCTTTGATTTCCGGCAATTGATGTTTGTATTGGCTCATATTTTATCCTACGTCTATAGATACTTTTCGTTCACCAAAAATCGGTGCAAAATTCTCCCGTTCAAGATCCTCAAACCACATGGATCTTCCCACTTCGCCCCGCAGCCGTCTGGCCTCTCGCAGGCCCATGGCACCCAGCATTTCAAGCATCTGGTTGCGCCAGGCATTCATCAGGTTGATGATCCGGTTGCTGCCGTATGCTGAATCAATATTTTCAAAATCAACCGGGCAGGGCAGGCTGTTTTTACATCGGTCACACAGCCGGCATTCCATGGCAATGAGCAGTGAACGGTCAATGGTTACACCGTCAGCACCGCAGATAATGGCTTTGTTGACATGCTCGGCCATTGAGATACCGCCCGAGGCAATGATATTGATCTGGGAGCGGATGGAGGCATCAATCAGGCCGGTATGAATATCTCTTAACATGTCTTTGATGAATCTGGGCTTGTCTGAGTCAAATTCACGGCCGCTGCTGTCAGCAACCACATGGATGGTATCCACATCAGCTTTTGCAATTTCAAGGCAGATCCTTGCATAATCAATCTTTGCGCTCAGACGGAGCATGACGCTGATACACAGATCCTTGTTAATGGCTTTTAATTCTTTGATGGTGTCCTGATAATGATCTGAATAATCAATGTCCACAATATCCACCTGGCCAAGCAGGGCTTTGCAGTCTTGAACATTTGCTTTGCCAAGCTGGGGGATAATGGTTTTGCCATAGGTTGCAACCTGGTCATCAATATCTGCCACATTGACCATCATTTTGATGCCCAGAGTTCTGGCAGCTTCGAGCATGGAGATCAGAACCGCTTTGCTGAGCATGCCAAAATCCGGCTGCTGAAAGATAATGGGCATCGGAATCTCAAGGATGGGTCTGGTTTTGGTGGCAAGGGTGCCGTCTTCATTGAAAGACAGTCTTTCCGGCCGTCTGGAAAGTTCAATACAGGTATTGATATATTCCCTGCCGTGGATACCGTCCCGGGTGGGTCGGACAATTTCGGACATATCGGTCCACATGGAGTCAAACCCTTTGCCCACAAACGGACCGCGATAACCGGCGCCGGATACAGGGATGCTTCCTGTGTGAGCCTGGTACCAGGTTCGGTTCAGCGTGTCCGGTGTCCAGTAGTCATCACCGATTTCTCTGTATTCAGGATTGATGACCCGTGAAAAAATTCCTTTGGTGCACTCCTGTATGCATCGAAAGCATGAGTTGCAGGTGTACAGGTATTCAGGTTCTTCCATTTTGGAGTGGTGAAGATAATTATCTTTGAAGATATTATACACACATTTTTTTTTGACACATTTTTTACAGCTGCCGGCACAGTCTTCTCTAAATTCAATGGTGGCATATTTGCCAACCGGATAAAACCGTGGTGGTGCAGCCTTTGCGTCTATATGATATTTTTTAGGCATTGTTTTTATCCTTATGCGTTAAGACCGGCCTGTTCAACAATCTGTCCAACCACTTGTTCCCATTCAATGGCCATGATGTGAACCCCATGAACGCCTTTCATTTCTTTGAGTTCCTGGATGGTTTCAAGACAGATTTTGATTCCTTCTTTGGCCTGATCTTTTTTCTCTACGCCGTCCATGCGTTTGATCAGGTTTTCCGGTACATCCATTCCAGCTACTTTATTTTTCATGTATCGTCCCATGCCGGCAGTTCTCATGGGGGTAACACCACCCATGATATACACTTTTTCAGTCAGTCCTTCTTCATTGGCCCGTCTGATCCATTCTTTGAACCGGTCCAGGTTGTAAATGCACTGGGTCTGGATAAAATCAACACCAGCGTCAATTTTTTTGGCTAATCTTAATACCCGGTATTCAAAGGGATCGGCAAAGGGGTTGGCTGCTGCACCAATAAACATCTGGGGGGCCACATTGAGCTCAAATCCGCTCATGTCTTTGCCGGTGTCTCTCATATCCCTGACCGTTCTGATCAGGTTGACAGAATCAATGTCAAATACATTCATGGCATCAGGCTGGGAACCAAAGTTCTGGTGATCACCGGACAGGCACAGAATGTTTCGGATGCCCAGTGAGTATGCACCCATAATATCAGACTGAATGGCAATTCTGTTTCTGTCCCGAACGACCATCTGCATGACAGGCTCCATGCCTGCAGCAATCAGATGGGTGGATGCTGCAATGGAAGACATTCTGACAATGGCTGTCTGATTGTCTGTTACGTTAACTGCGGTAACATGACCTTTGAGCAGGGCCACTTTTTCATCAATCACAGCTTTGTTTGCGCCTCTTGGAGGACCGCATTCCCCGGTTACCGCAAACTCGCCATTTAAAAATTTTTCATGTAGTTTACTGATGGGTTTCATATCTTGTGGTCCTCCCGAATCAATTTTCTTGGTCCGCCTGAAAGACTGGTGCTCCAGTTTTTCGGGGGAATATAGGTTTTCAGGTTATCCATCTGACCAATGGCGGTCAGGCGTTCAATGATCAGATGCCAGGCACAGTCGGTATCTGGAGAGATCTCACATTTTCCGTTCTGGGAACCGCCGCAGGGGCCGTTGAGCAGTTTTTTAGAGCATCGTGTGACAGGACAGACGCCGCCAAAGACAGCCAGACCGCAATTGCCGCATCCTGAACATTCTTCAGTAAAAACACCGTGACTTTCCTGGGTACCGATAAAGGTTGTGTTGACCCCGGGAAGGACCACTTCATTTTTAAACCGTTTGGCCATGGACTGAACCCCTGCACCACAGGCAAGAGACAGGATGACGTCGTTTCTGCCGATAGCAGCGGCGGCTTCCTGGATAAATTCATTTTCACACTGGCGTTCAACGGTCTGTTCTTCAATCTCAATGGTTTTGCCCATTGTTTTAAAGCTCAGTCTTAAGGCAGATGCCAGAACAGCTACTTCGTCTTCACCACCTGCAAAGCACGTTTTTACACAGGTGCCGCAGCCAAGGATCAAAACCTTTGCAAAAGGCTTCACCAGCTCGATAATTTCATTAATGGGTTTTTGTTCACCGGTTATCATTTTCTTAACTCCATTTTTATGACAAGGTTTAAAAAAGTCCTTATTTAAACAGGCTTGTTTTTATCGGTTTTATAGATTTCGGTTGAGATCAATGCTTCGAGGGTGAAATCCAAAGGTACAAAACCACAGGCCGTGTAGTAAACTTGGTTTAATATGCATGTTTATGCAGCAGGATTCGGGCCCATGGTTTCAATGGCCGTTATCGTTTCCTGAATAATGCGCTTTACTGACTCGCTGTCTGTTGCTTTTGTATTGAATATGTTCAAGCGGTTGCCATTCAGCCCAATAGTGTCGAGAATGGTTTTGACATATTCAACTCGTTTTTTTGCCCGTATGCTGCCCTGGGCATACCGGCAGGCGTCTTCCGGGCATACCAGCACCAGAACGGCATCGGCTCCTGCTTCAAAGGCCTTTAAAAGCTGGATGTCCCTGGTCATGGAAGAACATGCCATTTTAATGGTTTTAATCTGGCAGTTGTCGAACAAAGATGCTGTTTGTGTAAAAGAATTGATGCAGTGAAACAGTGTGATTTTGGGTTTGTTGTTGCTCATTATATATTCTCACATTATAAATAAAAAAAGGCGTTTGCCCAGTTAATTTTGGGAAAACACCTTTGTTTTCGTTCCTATTGTCAATACCCCGTTGTATTGATGCAACCAAAATAATTAGACAATTCTTACAAAATTGTCAAGTTGTTTTTTAAAAAAAATCAGGGTATTTATTGAAGAGGCATCATGAAGCAGATCATCACAACAGAAAAAAAACCAATTAAATTGTGGCTCAATGATATGGAATCCGGGGCAATGTCCCAGGCCCGGAATCTGGCCAATCTTGATTTTGTGTTCAAGCATATTGCCATTATGCCGGATGCCCATCAGGGGTACGGCATGCCCATTGGCGGGGTCATGGCAACCTGTGATGTTATTGTTCCAAATGCCGTGGGGGTGGATATCGGTTGCGGGATATGTGCGGTCAAAACCTCTCTGGATCATCTGGAAAGAGAGGCGATCCTTCAAATTTTCAACGGCAAAAACGGGCATTCCGGTGGTATCCGGGCCAGAATCCCGCTGGGGTTTGACCACCATAAAAACATCCAGGATGAGTCCTGGATGCCGGACAATCGGGCGCTTGTCAACAGGGCAGGCTGGTTTGAAAATACCATTGTGGGAAAAAATTACAAAAAAGCATTAAAACAGGTCGGTACCCTGGGAGGTGGCAACCATTTTATCGAGATCCAGAAAGGATCTGACAATGCTGTCTGGCTGATGATCCATTCAGGCAGCCGTAATATGGGGTTGCAGGTGGCAACGCATTATAATAAAATAGCAATTTCTTTGAGGGATAAATTTGCATTTAAGGTGCCAAAAAATTGGGACCTGGCTTTCCTGCCGATGGATTCAGATCCGGGTCAGGCCTATCTGGCTGAAATGGAATATTGCGTTGAATTTGCATTGGCCAACAGGTCTTTGATGATGGAAAACGTGAAAGCATGTGTGCAGGAGATCTGCCCTGGGGTTGAATTTGACAGCATGATCAATATTGCCCATAATTATGCAGCCATGGAATCACATTTTGGCCGGATGGTCATGGTCCACAGGAAAGGAGCGACCCGTGCATTTAAGGATACCATCGGTATTGTTCCCGGCTCCCAGGGGACATCCAGTTTTATTGTCCAGGGCCGGGGCAACCAGGACAGTTTTAAGTCCTGCGCCCATGGCGCCGGTCGGAAGATGGGCCGGACCCAGGCCAGGAAACAATTGGATCTGACCGAAGAACTGGCGCATCTGAAGAATATGGGCATGGTTCATTCCCTGAAGAGTAAAAATGATCTGGATGAAGCAGCCGGTGCCTATAAACAGATTCATGATGTTATGGAAAATCAGGCAGACCTGGTGGATATTCTGGTTGAATTAAAACCTCTGGGGGTTATCAAAGCATAATTTTAAAAAAGGTGATCAGGATTTTTATATGAAAGAAGAACAAATAAAACGCTGTGTTCAAATGGCTAATCGGGATTTATTGCTTCCTTACGGGTTGCCCTATCTGGCCTATGTCGGGATTGCCTCTCTGGGCGGTGACTGGCTTAGTCCGGAATGGAATTATATCCTTAAAATTATCATTGTCCCGGCAATATTGTTCTGGGCCTGGAAATGGTATGTGCCGATCCTGGGTCCTAAAAAGCCTTTGGGCTCCATTGCTTTTGGCATTGTTTTCGGGCTTGTCGGTCTTGTGGTCTGGTGCCTTTTAATGGCCCCTTTTGTTGATGCTGCCGGAGGAAAACCCTGGAGCGGGGCTGGTTTTATCCTGCGTCTGGTTTCAGCGTCATTCATTGTCCCGGTTTTTGAAGAAATGTTTATCAGAGGGTATTTTTTAAGAGCAGCGTTTCAATGGGACCAGCATCGAAAGAAAATGCCGGCTCGTGCTGCAGTTAATCAAATGCTGGATCATGATCATATTGAACAGGTTCAACCCGGAGCCTGGTCAGTAGCGGCCATTCTGATTTCAACCCTGGCCTTCACTGCCGGTCATCTGCCGTCTGAATGGCTGGCTTGTGTGGCCTACAGCATATTGATCTCCATGTTATGGATTGTTCGAAAAGACCTGTTGTCCTGCATGGTGGCCCATGGGGTCACCAATCTTGCCCTGGCTGTGTATGTCTATTATACGGGTTACTGGGGTTTTTGGTAGATTTCAAAAAATCTGCCAGATATACCAACCAGATAGTCTATGCTTGACTATATTGGTCTGAATGGGTATGGTTGGTTTAAGAATCATGCTATATATAATAGAGGTGAATCATGATTATCAATGTATCTGATGCAAAAGCGCAGTTATCCAAGCTGGTTGAGATGGCATATCACGGCGAAGAAGTTATCATTTCCAAAAATAATCTGCCTGTTGTGGAGTTAATTGCGCATAAGCCCAAAGCAAAACGAAAACTCGGTCTTCTGAAAGGGCAAATTAATATTCCTGATAATTTCATGGATGAAGACGAAGACATAAATGCCATGTTTTATGGAGACCAGAGTTGAAAATTTTAATTGATACGCATATCTTTTTATGGATGCTGTCTTGTCCTGAAAAATTGAATGATGATTCTAAATTTTTATTGTACAATTGCAAAATAATCTGAAGTTTTTCTATTTGGCCGGCAACAGCCCTGAGCAGGTTGGTTTCTGTTAATCGTGCATGCCATCGCCGTTATTCAAGTGATCATTAAAAATGTGCTTGTAAAAAAAATCAGCTAAAGGTAATCTTTATTTCATCATTTCATCATTTCATCATTTCATTTTGGGGCGGGTTTATGAAAAATATTTATTGTTTGAGAAATAAACTGTTAGTTGCTTTCATGCTGGTGGGTATTATTCCTTTTTCAGTGATAGCTGTTGTTGCCGTGACAAAGGCACAGAAGGCATTGGGCGCCCAGGCGTTTGCCCAGATGGAAAGTATGCGGAATGTCAAAAAAGGGCAGGTGACAAACTATTTACAGAGCATTAAAGACCAGGCGATTACCTTTTCCGAGGATCAGATGATCATTGATGCCATGTCTCAGTTTTCCAGCCAGCATAAAAACTTTCTGGCTGAAAATAACATCAGTGCAGGTGATGTTTCTGGCCTTAAAGCAAAGCTTGCAACCTATTATAAAAATGAATTTTCAAATTCTTACAGGCAGCAGAACAATGGGAAAGCCCCGGATATGGATGCGATTTTAAATCAACTGGACGACCAGGCGATTGTTCTTCAATATTATTATATTAAGACCAATGCGAATCCACTGGGTTCCAAAGATAAGCTGGACGCTGCACAAGATTCTTCTGAGTATAGCAAGACTCATCAGCAATTTCATCCGATCATACGCAATTATTTAGATAAATTCGGCTATTATGATATATTCCTGGTTGAGCCTGATACAGGTGAAATCGTTTATTCTGTTTTCAAAGAGTTAGATTATGCCACCTCTTTAAAAACCGGTCCCTATTCCACCACCAATCTTGCCAGGGCATTTAACCGGGCCAATGCATCAGATCAGGCAGATACAGTGATTTTTACGGATTTTGAACAATATTTCCCCTCATATGAGGCACCAGCCGGATTTGTTGCATCTCCGATTTTTAAAGGTCAGGAAAAAATCGGGGTACTGATATTTCAATTCCCCATTGATAACGTAAACAGAATCATGAAAGAACGTTCCGGAATGGGTGTATCCGGCGAAACCTATCTGATCGGTCATGATTTGCTGATGCGATCGGATTCATTTCTTGATCCGGAAAATCATTCAGTGGCAGCTTCGTTCAGGAACCCGGACAAAGGCAAAGTGGATACCGAGGCTGGAAGAAATGCCGCTAAAGGAGAAACCGGTGAAAAAATTATTATTGACTATAATGGCAATCCTGTGCTGTCTGCGTTTACTCCATTGCAATTTGAAGGGCTTAACTGGGCTCTTTTGGCTGAAATTGATGAAGCTGAAGCCTTTGCTGCGGTTAAGACCTTAAAACAAGCGGCCTTTTTGGTTGCTGTTATCGGCATTGCGTGTATTGTTCTGGTTGCGTTTTTAATTATCCGGGCGATTGTCAAACCGGTTCAAGGCGTTGTTGATTCATTAACGGATTTATCCCAGGGAGAAGGGGATCTGACCATGCGGTTGCCGATCACCACCCGGGATGAAATCGGGTTGTTGGCCACACGGTTTAACGAGTTTCTTGCAAAACTCCATCAGATGATCGAAGAGATTACCCAGGGTGTCGGGACGCTGTCATCGTCTTCTTCTGAGATGGCGGCGATTGCAGAGGATATGTCCGGTAGTTCCGAGGAAACCTCTAACAGGGCAAACACCTTATCAGCAGCGTCTGAAGAAATGGCGGCCAATATGAGTTCTGTTGCCGCTGCCATGGAGCAGTCAAGCGCCAATGTGAATGCTGTTGCCGGTGCAGCAGAACAAATGAATTCAACCATCAATGAGATTGCAAAAAATGCGGAAACTGCAAAAAATATAGCCGGCAATGCTGTAACAAAAGTAATCGATTCCACCGACAAAATGACAACGCTTGGACAAGCGGCAAAGTCAATTGGCAAGGTTGTTGAAACCATAACCGACATTTCCGAGCAGGTGAATCTGCTCTCCTTAAATGCAACCATTGAAGCTGCCAGGGCTGGAGAGGCAGGCAAGGGGTTTGCTGTTGTCGCAAACGAGATTAAGGAGCTTGCCAGGCAGACCTCAGATGCCTCCATGGATATAAAGGAGAAAATTGATCGCATTCAGGAGAGTACAACGGGTTCCATGAAAAGTATTCAGGAAATATCGACAGTCATTTCAGATGTCAGTGAGATTGTGTCAACGATTGCAACGGCTGTGGAGGAACAGTCTGCAGCCACAAATGAAATATCACAAAATATTTCACAGGCATCTAGTGGTATTGAAGAAGTAAATCAGAATGTTAGCCAGAGTTCAGCCGTGGTTGAAGAAATTACAAAAGAAATATCCGGTGTCAATGAATCGTCAAATGAAATTTCACAAAGGAGCAATCAGGTTCGAATCAGTGCCGAAGAGTTGTCAAAACTGGCAGCCAAATTGGATGAAATGGTGGGTCGGTTTAAAATATAAGGTTTGAACAGCCAGGGGGCCATTTCGGCCCATTTTTAATATGGCAAAATTATACCGGTCCGTTGCTGAAAATTTCATTGGAAAGGATAATGGCTTCGGCTACTTCACGGATGGATTTTCTGGAATCCATGCTTCTTTTTCTTAACCAGATATAGGCATCTTCGCCGGAAAAGGTGCGGTTCTGCATCAGGATTTCCTTGGCCTGCTCAATTAATTTTCGGGCTTCGAGTTCTTCTTGAATCACCCTGGTTTTTACCATTAATTCTGTGTTGACAATAGCCACTGCAGATTGATTGGCAACCGCCCTGAGCAGGTTGACCTCGGTTTCGGAAAAATCATGGGGTTCGGCAGTAAAGCAGTTGAGAACGCCGATTACTTTTTCTTCTTTGGTGATTAACGGGATACTGACCATGGAGACCAGACCCAGTTTTTTAGCCATCTCCTTTTCTTTGAACCGTTTGCTTTTCAGGACATCCTTGAGGATCAAGGGTTTTTTGTGGGTCACCACATATCCCACAACCCCTTCAGTGGTGGTCAAGGAGCGATCCTTGATATAATCAGGAGAAATGGACTGCGTAGCCTTAAGGCGGATCTGTGGCGTTTTTTTGGTTTCATCCACAATCCACAAAGAGCAGATTTCAACGCCGGTGACATTGGCTGTCACCATGACAATCAGTTTCAGAATGTCTTCAAGAAACAGATCGGATGTGATCGCACCGCTGATATCTGTCAGGGCCTTGATGTAGCCGTCATATGTCGGATTCTGTTTGTCCATAACACCCATATATTAATCAGAAACAACGGTTCAGAGTCAATAGGGAAAAATAATAAAAACGGTTAATGATGGTGGCCGCAACCGCCTTCTTTTTTATTTTTTTTAGTCTGACAGAAATCAAAGATGTGAAAGAGTTTGAGTTCATCTTTTTCAAGCAGTTCCAGATTTTCTTGGATGGTCTCTTTCTGGGCCTGGTACACTTTGATATTGTCAGAAGACAGATTTCTCTGGGAGCCATCCCCCATACATTTTGTGACCACTGCATCAACGTGCTCTTCTTTGCCAATAACAGTGGTTTTGCACTTGGAACCATCGCTGCCCAGTTTCTGGTTGGGTTTGAGTGTATATTTTCTGGTTTGTGTATCCACGATTAAAAATTGTTGAGCCACGCCAAAATGTTCATCAATGATACTGTCCAGCCCGTTGTCTTCTTTGACAGGAAAAGCAATTTTCATATATAGATCCTCCAAAAGAGTCAAATTTTTTTTATCATACATAAAACTGTAGTATAAAGTAAGGGTTTAATTTTCAAAGGCAATAGATTGGTGTTAAATTTGAAAAAAATATGGATAAAGGATTCATTCAGGGCCAGTTTCGCATGAAATCTCAATTTTGTTTTCCAAACCCGTCTATGGCGTTTCGGACTGCCCGGGCCAGCTGGTTTTTATCAAATGGTTTTTCAAGGTAATGGTTAACACCGATTTTCTGGGCCTGCTCTTGGGTCAGGATTTTGCTGAATCCGCTGCAAAGTATAATTGGTATATCTTTTTTAATGTTCAGGATTTTTTGTGCCAGTTGATCACCAGTCATACCCGGCATGGTCATGTCCGTGATGACCAGGTCAAAGTGCGCAGGATCTGAGGAAAACAGAGCAAAGGCTTTAAAAGGGTCTGTACAGGTTTCTACATGATAGCCAAGTCTTGTAAGCGTTTGACAAATCAGCAGGGTCAGAGAAATTTCATCATCCACAAACAAAATGGTTTCATTCCCTTCCGGATGGGCTGTGGCAGAGACGTGCGGTTTTTCCTGCGGCAGGGCCGATTTGGGAAGAAATACATGGACGCAGGTACCCCGGTCTGGTTCACTGTATATGGAAATTGCACCATTGTGGTTGTCAACAATGCCATGAACAACCGCAAGACCCATGCCCGTACCTTTCCCCACCTCTTTGGTGGTAAAATAGGGATCAAAAATTTTATCCTGTATCTCTTTTTGAATGCCGGTGCCCGTGTCGCTGACGGTCAGCTTGATATAGTCCCCCGGGGTCAGTGTCCGGTTGACCATTGAGGTTTGAGTTTCAATCTGAGTCGTTGATACATCGATTTCAAGGGAGCCGCCATTTTTCATGGCATGCACGGCATTGGTGCAAAGATTGATCAGGACCTGATGGATCAGGGTTGAGTCGGCTTCAATGAATCCGGCATCTTCCTGGATTTGGGTTTTAAGATCAATGGTTGCTGGAATGGATGCCCGTAAAAGACGAATGGTTTCAGTTACCAGATCTTTTACCGGGAGTACGGTTTTTTTCTGATTGGTTTTTCGGGTAAAGCTTAATAACTGCTGGATGATCTCTTTTGCCCGGAGACTGGCCTGTTTGATTTCCATAAGGCTTTCATTGGCCGGGCTCCATTGGGGAAGGTCATCCAATGCCAGTTCAGTATTACCCAGGATGATCCCCAGAATATTATTAAAATCATGGGCAATGCCGCCGGCCATGGTGCCGATGGCTTCCATTTTATGGGATTGACGAAGCTGGCTTTCCAGTTTAAGCTTGGTTTTCTGGGATTCAATCTCCTGGGTGATGTCATGGGCAATGCCCAGTATTCTTATGACCTGACCATCGTCAGACCTGGAAAAAGGCAGGTCTCTACAGGACATCCATCGCCATGAACCGTCTGCATGGAGAATACGGTAGGAAATCTCAAGCACAGTATTGTCTTTTGCATCACTTAATTGCTGGTGGTGGCTGGCAACGGCCGGAAAATCATCAGGATGAATCAGGGTTCCCATTACGCAGGGACCCATTTCCTGTAGCTGTTGTTTGTCATATCCCATGACTTTTGTAATATTTTTGTTTGAAAAAACAGTTTTTTTCTCAACCAGGTCATAGATATAGATCAGGTTGGGGGTGGTTTCCAATATGCGTTGCACAAACAATTTGCTTTCTTCAAGCTCCTTGGCGATTTTTTTGCGCTCGTTGATCTCTTTTTGCATTTCAATATTGGAAAGTTCAAGTTTCCATGTCCGTTCTGACACCAGTTTTTTGAGTAGAATGGTTTCATCAGACAGGATTTTATCCTGGCGCTGTTTTTCTATTAAAACCGCCAGCAGTGTAATGGAATTGCGGATCAATGCTTTTTCAGATTCGCCTATGGAATCAGGATTTGTGCGCAGATCAATAAATCCGAATTTGTTCTGCAAGGTGGCAACCTCAATGGCTTCTCCTTTGATATCCTCTTTATTATCAACAAATCGCAGTTCCAAGTCCTTTTTCAATGAGTTCATGGACTCGATAAATAGTGTTTTGATGCGCATTTCATCAGTTACCTGGGATAAATTGAACAACATCAAAAAAAGGTCATGTTCCAGATGGGCAAAGTTCATGTCATAGTCCTAGGGTAAAAATTCGGGGGCATTTTCTTTGAGCCAGATATCCGGGCCCTGGTAAAGGAAACCCACAAGGATGTCATCTCTTTCTTTTCGGTTTCATACAATCCGCAGATATGGGTTCCCCAGTTGCAGGAGTGTTCGCCAAATCCTAATTCCATGCGATTTTGACCAGATGTTTGAATATGCACCTTTCCTCCTTTGCGCATACGGTTTTAACCCATATGGCTTGTCCTATCCTGTTGATGTGATAAACGCACACATCTAAACAGGCAGTTTATTCTTGTTCCGGCCAGTATTTAACCATAGGTTTTTAAAGAATATTTTCTATTATACCGGGTCGATGAATTTTTTCAATGATTGATTTCAAACTGGCGGTGATACAGCAACTGAAAGTTGCTGATTTTAAAGGCAAGTCTGTCCTATGCTGTTTCGGGGCCATGAGCATAAACTTAAAAACACTGTGAATTTTCGTAAAATATTCGTTTTTTTCACTTGCTGAACTTTTTAAAGTATGTTATGTGGTTTTTCGAACATGTTTTCTTGGATTTCACGTTAACCCGGAGATCAAAATGAGTATTTCAATTGAAAATATTAATTTAACTATTGCTGAACAGGTGTATTTAAAAGACATATCTCTTGATTTTGAGCCCGGGTCCACCAATATCTTCCTGGGACGTACCCTGGCCGGAAAGACGTCCCTTTTGCGGATCATGGCAGGATTGGACCGGCCGGATTCAGGCAGAATCATCGTTAATGGCGAAGATGTCACCGGCGTGGCTGTCCGGAAGCGCAATGTTTCCATGGTCTATCAGCAATTTATCAATTATCCGTCCTTTACAATTTATAATAATATTGCTTCTCCTCTCAAAATTTTGGGGATGGACAAGAAAAAAATTGATCGTCGGGTCAGAGAAGTGGCACAGATGCTTCATCTTGAAACCATGCTGGACAGAATGCCGCCTGAACTATCTGGGGGGCAGCAGCAAAGATGTGCCATTGCCAGGGCTTTGGTAAAAGATTCCACTCTTTTGTTGCTGGACGAACCCCTGGTCAATCTGGATTATAAACTTCGAGAAGAACTGCAGATTGATTTACAGGATATTTTTAAACAGCGGGATACCATTGTGGTGTATACCACAACAGAACCGGGTGAAGCATTGAAGCTGGGCGGAAACATAGCCGTGCTTGATCAGGGCCGGGTGATTCAGACCGGGATTACATCCCGGGTCTATCATAAGCCTGCAACCATAAAAGTGGCACAGGTATTCAGTGATCCGCCCATCAATCTGCTGGAAGTCACGGTCAGTGACAGGATGCTGGATCTGGGAAAAAATGTCAAAATTCCGTTAAACGGTCATCTTAAAGCCTTGTCTTCGGGCAAATACACTGTGGGGGTTCGTTCCCATCACTTGTATTTGAAATCCCAGGGCCCGGATGATGTAAAACTCAATTGTATTGTCGAACTTGCTGAAATAAATGGTTCGGAAACCTTTATTCATGTGGACTATGAAACAACCAAGCTGGTTGTTCAGGAAGTGGGGGTTTATTCTCAAAAAATAGATTCAAGCATAATGATTTATTTGAACCCTGCGAACCTGTTTGTTTTTTCTGAACAGGGCTTGCTTGTTTTGTCTCCGGACAACAAATCGTCGGACTAGCGAACATCTGTCAGGCCACTATTTATAGGAGAGGTAAATGGCAAGAATTACTTTAGACAAGGTCGCACATAGTTATATCGCAAATCCTGAAGATGAGATGGATTATGCGCTCAGGCTGATTGATAATATCTGGGAGGATGGGGGTGCCTATGCATTGCTTGGTCCGTCCGGATGTGGGAAAACCACATTACTCAATATTATTTCAGGCTTGCTGGCCCCCTCTCGCGGTAGGGTTTTGTTTGATGGTAAAGATGTCACGCATTTGCCGCCGGAAAAACGCAACATCGCCCAGGTGTTTCAGTTTCCGGTTCTTTACGACACCATGACTGTTTTTGATAATCTTGCGTTCCCTCTGAAAAACAGGGGATTTAACAAAGAAGATGCCCAAAAAAGAGTGTTGGAAGTGGCTGATATTCTGGATCTGACGGACAGTCTGGATAAAAAAGCTGCCCGGCTCAGCGCAGATGCCAAACAAAAAATCTCCCTTGGCCGGGGGCTGGTCAGGCAGGATGTGGCAGCGGTTCTGTTTGATGAACCCCTCACCGTGATTGACCCGCATTTAAAATGGCAGTTGCGCTGCAAACTCAAAGAGGTCCATGAACAACTTAAGTTGACGTTGCTGTATGTCACCCATGACCAGGTGGAAGCCTTGACCTTTGCAGAAAAAGTGATTGTGATGTATGAAGGCGCCATTGTTCAGATCGGAACCCCCCAGGAGTTGTTTGAAAACCCCAGCCATAAATTTGTGGGTTATTTCATCGGCAGTCCGGGCATGAATTTTCTGCCCTGCAAGATTGAAGGGAACCGTGCATTTATCAATGGTTCCAGTATTGAAATTGATGACAGAGTCGCAAGCCTTGGTGAAAAATTGACCAGTAACCTTGAGCTGGGTATTCGTCCGCTTTATCTGGAAGTCCATACCACCCCGGTTGAAAACAGCATCCCGGTTTCAATTAAATCCATTGAGGATCAAGGAAGTTACAGGATTGTGACCGTTCGCCTGTCAGGGCATCTGCTGCGGGCAAGATTATCTGAGACAAGTCAAAATCCATCTGAAAAAGCCTGGATCAGATTCCCAAAAGACTGGATTCGACTGTTTCACAACGATAAACTGTTAACCCATTCATTGTAAATTTTAAAACAATTGTAATCGGAGCGTCGCCAATATGGATAAATGGAAAGATAATAAAGCATGGTTCCTGGTTTTACCGGTTTTTATACTGGTAGCGTTCAGTGCGGTTATTCCACTGATGACTGTTGTCAATTATTCTGTTCAAGATATTTTCGGCCCGCATCAGCGGTTGTTTGTCGGTACGGAATGGTTTAAACAGGTTCTTTCAGATGTCCGGCTGCATGAAGCGCTGTGGCGTCAGCTGCTGTTTTCAGGGCTGGTCCTGCTGATTGAGATGCCGCTTGGGATAATGATCGCATTGATTATGCCCAAAAAAGGATGGGCATCGTCCATCAGCCTGGTTCTGATTGCTCTGCCGCTGCTGATCCCCTGGAATGTCATCGGAACCATCTGGATTATCTTCACCCGCCCGGATATCGGCCTTCTTGGTGCGGCGATCAACGGGATGGGTGTGCCGTTTGATCATACTGCCAGCGCATTGGATGCCTGGGTAACCTTGATGCTCATGGAAGTGTGGCATTGGACACCATTGGTGGCCCTGCTGGCGTTTGCCGGACTTCGAGCCATTCCTGAAGCCTATTTTCAGGCTGCCAAAATCGACGGTGCCTCCACCTGGGCGACATTCTGGTATATTCAGCTGCCTAAAATGAGGGGTGTTCTGACCATTGCCCTGCTGTTGCGGTTCATGGACAGTTTTTTAATCTATGCAGAACCCTTTGTTCTCACCGGCGGGGGACCTGGGAACGCCACCACCTTTTTGTCCATCTACCTTGTAAAGGTTGCTGTCGGTCAGTTTGACCTGGGCCCTGCCGCAGCGTTCTCATTGATTTATAACCTGATCATTCTCCTGTTCTGCTGGTTGTTTTATCAGGTGCTTCAAAATGTCGGGAAAGGAGAAAAAGCATGAAAAAACGAACCATTGTATTTATTTTTTATCTGATGCTTCTGATGCTCCCAATTTACTGGATGTTTAATATGTCGCTTCAGACCAATGCCGATATATTGGGGTCTTTCAACTTTTATCCTGAAAATTTTACATTGGGCAATTATATAAAAATTTTTACGGATTCTTCATGGTATAACGGGTATATCAATTCGATTATCTATGTGTCCATTAATATGGTGATCTCGCTTACAGCAGCTTTGCCGGCCGCCTATGCGTTTTCCCGGTATAATTTTATCGGAGACAAACAGGTTTTTTTCTGGCTGTTGACCAACCGGATGGCACCGGCTGCAGTATTTCTTCTCCCGTTTTTTCAATTGTATTCAACATTCGGTCTGATCGATACCCATATTGCGGTGGCACTGGCCCATTGCCTGTTCAATGTGCCGCTGGCGGTGTGGATTTTAGAAGGGTTTATGTCCGGTGTCCCCAGAGAAATCGACGAGACTGCATTTATTGACGGATATAAGTTCCCCCGGTTCTTTTTAACCATTTTTCTTCCCCTGATCCGGTCCGGAATTGGTGTGACTGCATTTTTCTGTTTCATGTTTTCATGGGTGGAGCTTTTGCTGGCAAGAACCTTGACCACCACCAATGCCAAACCCATAGCAGCCACCATGACCCGCACGGTCAGCGCATCAGGGCTTGACTGGGGCCTGCTGGCAGCAGCAGGGATTTTGACCATTGTTCCGGGTGCGCTTGTCATCTGGTTTGTGAGAAATAACCTGGCCAAAGGGTTTGCCATGGGACGCGTTTAAACAAAGGAGTGACCATGAATTTAGAATGGATGGCATGGACCGTTCCCACTGCCACGTTTTTTATTACCATTATTTTGACCTTAACCTGCATGACCATCTGGCAGGTGATTTCACCCACCACGGATCGAAGAGGATTTTTGCCGATCTCCACCACCCGGGGAGATCGGCTTTTCATCGGCCTGTTAAGCAGCGCCTATATCAATCTGGCCTGGCTGGGGTTAACCGATATGACGATCTGGATCAGCTTTGTCATTGGCCTTGTGTGGATGGGGATTGTCATGCGGTGGGGATAGTTTAATCCGTCTGTTAAACGTTATGACAGGTATCCTTGCCTTCATGTCTGTCAGAACGCCTTGAAAAAAAAGAAGGGGGCAATTATGGAGGGGAGCAAAATGGCAAAAAAGTTAGTGAAAAATGGTGTTGGGATATCAATCCTTGCAAGTGTTTTGACCGCCCTGTTTTTGATCACAGCCATGCCTGTGAGTGCAGACATGGCTGCTGCCAAAAAATGGGTCAATGATGAATTTCAACCATCGACATTGTCGCAAAAAGATCAGCTCAAAGAGATGGAATGGTTTATAAAAGCAGCCGCTCCTTTTAAAGGAATGCAAATTAAGGTTGTTTCTGAAACGATCCCTACCCATGAGTATGAATCAAAAGTTCTTGCTAAAGCGTTCATGGAAATTACCGGAATTGAGGTGACTCATGATTTGATCCAGGAAGGTGATGTAATTGAAAAATTACAGGTTCAAATGCAGTCGGGAAAAAATGTATTTGACGCTTATATTAATGACTCTGACCTGATTGGTACACATTCCCGGTATGGACATGTGGTTAATCTGACCGACTGGATGTCAGGCGAAGGAAAAGATGTCACCCTGCCAACCCTTGATGTTGATGATTTCATGGGTAAATCTTTCACCACAGGTCCTGATGGAAAACTGTATCAGCTTCCTGATCAGCAGTTTGCCAACCTGTACTGGTTCCGTTATGACTGGTTCAGCAGACCTGAACTCAAAGAACAGTTTAAAAAAATCTACGGGTATGAACTGGGCGTTCCTGCCAACTGGTCGGCTTATGAAGATATTGCTGAATTTTTCAGCGAGCATGTAAAAGAAATTGATGGCAAGGCCATTTATGGACATATGGATTATGGTAAGAAAGCACCGGATTTGGGATGGCGATTTACAGATGCCTGGCTTTCCATGGCCGGTGCCGGTGACAAAGGGATTCCCAATGGAAAACCGGTTGATGAATGGGGTATCCGTGTTGATGAAAACAATCGTCCTGTGGGTTCTTCTGTTTCCAGGGGCGGTGCCGCCAATGGCCCTGCTGCCAAATATGCTTTGGAAAAATACATGACCTGGTTGAGAAAATATGCCCCTCCAGGTGCTTTGGGAATGGATTTTTATCAGTCTTTGCCCAGTCTTGCAAAAGGTAATGTGGCCCAGCAGATCTTCTGGTACACCGCCTTTACGGCTGATATGGTAAAAGTGGGCACCCCGGTTGTTAATGATGACGGCACGCCAAAATGGCGTATGGCCCCATCTCCCCACGGCCCATATTGGGAAGAGGGACAAAAACTGGGATACCAGGATTGCGGTTCCTGGACCCTGATGAAATCTACCCCGCTTGACAGAAGAAAAGCAGCCTGGCTGTACGCTCAGTTCTGCGTTGCAAAAACCACTTCTTTGAAAAAAACCCATGTGGGTCTGACACCGATCAGGGATTCGGACATCAGACACCAGTCTTTTACAGACCGGGCACCCAAACTGGGCGGTCTTGTAGAGTTCTACAGAAGCCCTGCAAGAGTTGCATGGACACCGACCGGTACCAATGTACCCGATTACCCGAAGCTGGCACAATTGTGGTGGCAGAATATTGGTGAAGCTGTTTCAGGTGAAGTGACCGTTTCCACTGCCATGGATAATCTTGCCAAGGAACAGGATAAAATCTTGATGCGTATTCAACGTTCCGGTATTCAAGGTGACAAAGGTCCGTTAATGAATCCTGAAAAAGATGAAGCTTATTGGCTCAATCAACCCGGTTCACCCAAGGCAAAACTTGCCAATGAGAAACCACAGGGTGAAACGCTTGATTATGATAAGCTTCTCCAGGCATGGAAAGAAGGAAAAGTTAAATAATTGAACGTTAATTGTATTATTTAACAACATCCATGCCCTGACGGGCATAACAAAATATGAAAGAATTCAGTTGGTTTCTTTGTTCTTTCATATATAAAAAAAGCGGCAAAAAGGGGTGTGATGCAAAAAATGGCGTCACACCCCTTTTTTATGCCAGTTTTAATTTTACATCATTGCTTCGAATAACTTCCATGAGTTGTTCCGGGGGAGCTTTATCCGTGATCAGGGTGTTAATCTCTTTGATATGCCCCAGTTTGACCATGGCATTTCTGCCAAATTTGGAGTGATCGGTCACCAGAAACACTTTTCGTGAATTTTCAATGATGGTCCGGGCAACATAGACTTCTCTGAAATCAAACTCAAGCAGGGTGCCATCAAGGTCGATGCCGCTGATCCCGATAATGCCCACATCCACTTTGAACTGACGGATAAACTTGACCGCAGCTTCTCCTGTAACACCGCCATCTTTGCTCCGGACAATGCCGCCGGTCACAATGACCTCAAAGTCTTCTTTTTTGCTCATGATGGCCGCAATATTCAGGTTATTGGTGATAATCCGCAGCTTTTTGTTGTGGTTGACCAGTTCTTCAGCCACATGCTCGGTGGTGGTTCCGATGTTGATAAACAAGGATGTATTGTCCTGGATCAGGGATGCTGCAGCCCTGGCGATTTTTTGTTTTGCATCCAGATACAGTTCTTTGCGATGAAGATAGGCTACATTTTCAGTGGATAAAGACAGGCCGGCACCCCCATGGTACCGTGAAATATGTCCTTCTTTATCCAGAAAGTTGATGTCCCTTCGGATGGTCTGGGGGGTTACATTGAATTGTTTGGCCATCTCTTCGACGGTTGCAAACCCGCTGGTTTTGATCACTGAAATGATCTGCTCATGCCGGTTGTTGATTGTTTTTTTTCTTTTAATCATGGCTCTCTTCTTTGTTTAAACGGTAGACAATAATTACTTGTCATCAGTTTTTTTTGCTTATCAGACTTTTGTTTTTATTGCCAGTCAAATGATTTCTCAACAGCTTTTGCCCACCTTGCGCACAGGGTGTTGCGCTGATCAGATTCCATGGCCGGGTGCCACCTTTTATCTTCAGACCAGTTCTTTTTTAATTCGTCTTTACCGTTCCAGAATCCGGTTGCAAGACCCGCCGCATAGGCTGCGCCCAGTGCTGTGGTTTCAATAATCGTGGGTCGTATGATCGGCACATCAAGAATGTCTGCCTGGAACTGCATCAGCAGTTCATTGAGGACCATGCCGCCATCTACTTTCAGGTGTTTTAAGTTTACATGGGAATCTTTGTTCATGGCGATGATGATATCCCGGGTCTGATAGGCACAGGCTTCAAGGACAGCCCTGGCAATATGGCCTTTGCTGGCAAACCGGGTCAGGCCGGCAATAATGCCTCTGGCATCAGATCGCCAGTAGGGGGCAAACAGTCCTGAAAAAGCCGGGACAAAATAGACATCTCCATTGTCTTCTACAGTTTTGGCCAGGTTTTCAATGTCAGATGCTTTTTCAATAATGCCCAGGTTGTCTCTCATCCATTGAACCAGGGCACCGGCCATGGCGATGGAGCCTTCCAGGCAATAAACAGGTTTTTCTTTGTTGATCTGATAGGCCACGGTTGTCAAAAGGCCATGTTTGGATTGCACGATTTTGTTCCCGGTATTGAGCAGCAGGAAACAACCGGTTCCATAGGTGTTTTTTGCTTCACCTTCTGTAAAGCAGGTCTGTCCGAACAGGGCAGACTGCTGATCTCCCAGTGCGCCGCACACCGGGATGCGGCCTTGAAACGGGCCATGTTTTCGGGTGGTTCCCCAGGTGTTGGAGTCAATGGAGGGTTTGATTTGCGGCAGCATGGATTCAGGTACGCCAACGGCATCCAGCAGGTCTTTGTCCCAGTTCAGGGTATGAAGGTTGAGCAGCATGGTTCGGCTGGCATTGGTCGCATCAGTGACATGACTGCCGGTATCAGGGCCGCCGGTGAGCCACCAGATAATCCAGCTTTCAATGGTCCCGAACAGGACATCCCCTGTGGGGCAGTCCTGTTTGGCATCCGCAACATTATCCAGGATCCATTTGGCCTTGGGGCCGGAAAAATAAGAGGCCACCGGCAGGCCGGTTCGTTCCCGGAAAAAGTCTTCGCCATAATTTTCAACCAGGGATTTGCATATGGCATCGGTTCGGGTACACTGCCATACAATGGCATTGTAATAGGGTTTACCGGTCTTGCGGTTCCAGACCACAGTGGTTTCCCTTTGATTGGTAATTCCGATGGAATCAATCTGATCGGCAAAAATATTGGACATGATCATGACTTCCTGAATAACCGAGCAGGTGTTCAACCAGATTTCCATGGGGTCATGTTCCACCCAACCGGGCCTGGGGAAAATTTGTTGATGTTCTTTCTGGGCAGAAGCGAAAATATGACCCTGTTTATCGAACAGGATAAAACGGTTGCTGGTTGTTCCCAGATCAATGGCGCCGACATATTCAGCCATAATGTTCCTCCTTCAGGCTATTTCATTGTTCAAAATTAAAAAGAACCATGTGTATGATGACATATCATTTTAATGTTTGTTTTTAAACATAAAATTATTAAATTGTTCGATTTGTTGTATCTATTTGGTTTTTTAATGTAAACAGATGGAATAAGCTTGGTTTCACACTAATTTATTTTCATTTTATATTCGTTTTTTTCAGTTGTGTAGATTTTAAATAAATGATATGGTTTTTTTCGAACATATAGTTTAGGAAAAATAAGATTCTGAAAAAGAAAATTTGGTAGCAAAAAAGATCTTGCCAATGAAAAAAACGATTGAAACTCAAATCCTGATTGTCGGTGGCGGTGTCACCGGAACCGGAATAGCCAGGGATTTATCCTTGAGAGGCTTTGATGTCATACTCATTGAAAAAAAAGATTTAAACGCCGGCGCATCCGGAGGCAATCATGGATTGCTTCATTCCGGGGCCAGGTATATCTGTTCTGATCCGGAAGCTGCAGTAGAATGCAATCAGGAAAATAGGATCATAAAAAGAATGGCCGGTCATTGTGTAGAAGAGACCGGTGGTTTTTTTGTTGCTGTTCAAGGGGATGATGAACGTTATATTGCCGATTTTCCTGGAATGTGTGAAAAGTCAGGGATCTGGTTTAAGCCCATCGATGTAAGAGAGGCGCTGCAGATGGAGCCGACACTTTCCCCTGAGACCATTGCCGTATATGCAGTCAATGATGCTTCCATTAATCCGTTTAAACTGTCCATAGAAAATATGAAAGATGTGACCTTGCGGGGGGGCAGTTATTTTAGTGATTGTATCCTTGAAGCATTTATCATGGAAAATAAACAAATCACTCTGGCAAAGGTTAAAAATCTTCGCACCCATGAAATTATGTATATCAAGGCAGATACGTATGTGAATGCAACCGGTGCCTGGGCAGGCCATGTGGCATCCCTGGCCGGTGTTCCGATTCATATGGTGTTTTCCAAAGGCACACTTCTGGTTACCAGCAAGCGGGTAACAAAGCGGGTGATCAACCGGCTCAGAAAGGCTACGGATGGGGACATCCTGGTGCCGGGCGGCGTGGTTTCCATCCTGGGAACAACCTCTGTCAGGATCGATTCTCCGGATCATATTTTTCCTACTGTGGCAGAGGTTGATCAAATCGTCAATGAGGGGGAAAAAATGGTCCCTTCTCTTAAAACCTGCCGGTATGTCCGGGCCTATTCCGGGGTTCGTCCCCTGGTGAGTATCGGAGGAAGAGACGATCGTGAGGTGAGCCGCGGATTTACCCTGATCGATCATGAACGAGACGGGGTCAACAATTTTTTAACCATTACCGGTGGTAAATTGTCAACCTATCGGTTAATGGCACAAAAAACCGCTGATATGGTTTGCCAGAAAAATGGGGTTAATTTCAAATGTCAGACAGAACAGATTCCTCTGCCCTCAACTCAAAGCGGAGAATGGTCAGAACCAACCGTATTTATCAATCATTTTAATCAGACCGGCCAGCATGATCCGATTCTGTGCGAGTGTGAAATGGTGCCTGCAAGTGCTGTTGATACGATTATGGATGCCATAAAAAAGGATCAGGGCCGGCCGGATCTGACCGCTATTGCCCTTCGAAGCCGGGTTGGAAAAGGCCCGTGCCAGGGAGCATTTTGTTCTATCCGAATTTTATCCCATATGTACAATACTTCAAACCTTATCCATCATCAGGGACTTGATGACTTAAAACGGTTTTTAAACGAGCGGTGGAAAGGAGAGCAGCCCCTGTTATGGGGTGCAGCCATTGTTCAATCGTCAATCAAAGAGATGATCCATTGCGGTCTGTTCGGGCTTGAACTTGAAACCGATCAGGTTATGACTCAGATCCTGGCTGATATTGAAAATGAACGTTAAACAACAGATAGAATGTGATTTATTGGTGATTGGTTCCGGGTTTGCCGGCATGGCAGCAGCAGGCAGGGCGTCAACCCTTGGGTTAAAAACAGTTCAGACAGGCAGTTCTTCCAGTTTTTTTCTGGCCAGTGGATTGATCGATCTTTTAGGAGTCTGGCCCCTTGAAAAACAGCAGATTCTTAAAATGCCTGAAACCGGCGTAAAACTATTGAAAGACGATTTGCCCGGGCATCCTTATTCAAAACTTGCGTACACAGACCTGCTTGAAAGTCTGGCGTTTATCAAAGGGTTTTTATCTGATGCCGGGCTCAAATATCAGAGCGAAAAACAGATGAACCAATTTGTTCTAACTGCAGCCGGGTCATTCAAGCCCAGTTTTTTGATTCCCAAAACATTTGTAAACGGGTGTACCAAAAATCTAAACCATAAGCGGGTGCTGTTTGTCGATTTTAAAGGGTTGAAAGGATATTCCGCCAGGCAGGTTGCCAATGTGAGTCATTGGATCTGTCCGGACGCAATTTCCATGACCATTGAGATTCCTGAGCATTCAGGCGACCTGACGCCGGTTGCGCTGGCCAATTTATTTGAATCCGATCAATTTATCAACCTTATCACAAAAATTATTCAACCCAGAATCAAAGAGGTTGATCTTGTCGGCTTTCCTGCGGTGTGTGGGGTTTACGACAGCTTAGCCATACTCACTCAGATAGAAGAATTGATCGGCCGCCCCTGTTTTGAGATTCCGGGTATGCCGCCGTCCATACCCGGGGTGAGATTGAAAAATGCATTTGAAAAGCAGTTGTCAAAACAGGATGTCATGGTGCTGAACAATGCCAGAGTAAAATTTAATTCATTTAAAGATCAGGCTTTTTTTATGACTGCGGTGAACCAGACCATGGAGACCCCCATCAAGGCCAAAGGTGTGATTCTTGCCACCGGCCGTTTCCAGGGAGACGGGCTGCATGCCAAAAGAGGGTTGATCCAGGAAACCATATTTGATCTGCCGGTTCATCAGCCTCAACAAAGAGAGCAGTGGTATGACAGGGATTTTTTTAATCCAAAGGGACATGCTGTCAATCAGGCCGGTATTGAAACCACCCTTGCATTCCAGCCCATGGATAAAACCGGTAACCCAAGATTTGAACACCTGTATGCGGCCGGTTCCATTCTGGCCCATAATGACTGGGCAAGGTTAAAATCCGGTGCCGGTGTTTCCTGTGTGTCTGCGGTTACAGCGGTCAACTGTTTTTATGATGCATTCAAGGGGGGACAATGATCAAGTTAACCCTTTATGCAGCCATTATTATGTTTGTTGCAGGGCTGGGAATTGAGTTTTTCCGGTTCAAACAAAACAAAGCGGTTTTAAATCCAGCCGGGGGACACACAACACGCCTCACCTTCAAAACGTTCTTTTTAAACACTTTTTTTCAGATTCGGTTGCTTAAGGCTGGAAAAATCCGATGGGCCATTCATTTTGGTTTGTTTTTAAGTTTTTTGTATCTGTTGATCGTACATGGGCTTCATGAGGTGACCGCCCCTCTTTTTTTCAGTGATTATCAACCCACGCTTGATCCGTTTCAATGGTTAAGAAATATGGCAGGAGGACTGGTTCTTATCGGCAGCCTTGCTTTTTTAATTCGCAGAACGCTTCATATCAGGCTCAATAAAGATAAAAAGATCAAATCAAAGGGTGTGGTTACCATTTTGATGATTCTGCTGTTAATCGGGTCCGGGTTTTTGCTTGAAGCAACCAAGATTATTTCAGAACCCATTTTTATGGAGATGGTCCAGGCGTATTCTGATATGGATGAAGAAGAGCTGGTAGATCTAAAGGTTTATTGGAAAGACAATTATACGGTTTATTTTGATGAAAACCTCCAGGCTACTGCTGAACAACTTGAGAACGGTCAAATTTTGAATGAAAATTTTTGCCTGTATTGTCATTCCCCCATAAAATCTGCCATCATATCCCATGCACTGGCTAAAACCATATATAATTCAGGTCATTGGTTTAATTCAAACCGTTTGGATTCGATTTTGTATGGGATTCATTATGGATTATGCCTGATATTGCTGGTGTGTTTTCCTTTTTCACGGCTTTTTCATATTCTGTTGATCCCCTTTGCAACCAGCCGCCAGCCGTTAACCGCCCAAAATCATCAGGAAAATTGTGTCTCGATTCATGCGGCCACGCTGTATGCCTGCACCAACTGCGGATATTGTTCCCAGGTTTGCAGTGTGTATCCAAACTTTCAAATTCAGCAGAATCCGGACATTTTACCCCATACCAAAATTGAATCGGTTAAAGCTTTGTTAAATGATCCGGCTTCCATTGATCAATGGCGTCTCAATGAGGGCAATCAGGCCTGCACGCTCTGCCATAAGTGCACGGACATCTGTCCTTCCGGTATTGACCTTCAAAGTCTGTGGACGCTGCTGGATAAACGTCTCGGTCAAATGGGGGCGGTGAACAGCAATGATCTGATTGATAAAACCACTTTAAATGAATGGATCAGCAAGGAATATATCGTCAATCAGGGAATGCGGTCAGGCTGGGCCTCCACGGCCGGTGATCCAATGGCTGGACTGACATCAAACCTGGCAGACCGGACCGGGTCTTTTGAAAATTGTATCCAGTGCACTGTCTGCAGCAATGTCTGCCCCATTGTGGATTATGATTCAACCTTAAATGACATGACACCGCACCAGATCATGAATCTGTTAAGACTGGGGAAAAAACATCTGGCCACCGGCACCCGCATGGTCTGGTCCTGTCTGACCTGTTATGAGTGCCAGGAAAATTGTCCCCAGGAGATCAGGGTGACCGATATTATCCTGGAGTTAAGAAACGCCGGCAAGGTAAAAGCAGAAATGATACAGAGAAATCAATTAACCGACAAGGCAGACAGATAAATGAAACTGGCGTATTTTTCAGGCTGTAAACTTCCGTTTTACCTGCAGGACTATGACCTTTCTTTTAAGGCAGTGATGAACCAATTGAACGTTGAGCTGGTGAGCCTGCCATTTAACTGCTGCGGATATCCGGCCCGGAGTGAAAATTTTGAGGTGTCCATGCTGTCGGCCATCAAGAATCTGGCCATTGCCCAAAGCCATAATCTGGATATGATCACCCCCTGTAAATGCTGTTTCGGGCAGTTCAAGCATGCAGTTTACTGGTATAAGACAAATCCTGCGCTCAAAGAAAAAATTGATCATCTGCTCTCTTCAGAAGGATTGTCATGGTCAGGCAGAACCCGGATCAAACATGGGCTTTCATTTTTACACCAGGAGATCGGCCTTGAGGCAATCAAACGTCTGATCCACCAGCCTTTGGCCCCTGTTAATATTGCGGTTCAATATGGCTGCCATGCCTTAAGGCCGTTTTCTATTACAGGGTTTGACAATCCTTTTTTCCCCAAAATATTTGAGCAGCTGTTAAGCCTTACCGGGGTTCGAATGGTGGAGTGGTCCAAACGCACGGAATGCTGTGGAAATCCCATCTTCAAAGAGCACACAAAACTTTCCATCAAACTATTGCAGAATAAGTTTAATACAGCAAAAAAAGCCGGCGCAGATTATATCTGCACCGCATGTACCCATTGCCAGATGCAGTATGAACTGGTGAAAACACAAAATACACTGAACAATCAAAACCTGCCCACGCTTTTATTCACCCAGATTCTGGGCGCTGCCCTTGGCATACCCGGCCACAGATTATCTCAAACCGGCCAGTTGCCTGAAAATTTGTATCTGTAGCGCTCAGACATTCATGCTAAAAGGTCAGAATACGGAACATTCAAATTTGATGATTCAGACTCTCATGTTCCGGCTGTTGACTATTGGGATTGATTTTTTTCGATAGCGCTGTTGACAAAAAACAAGTTCAGATCTAAAAGTGATTAAGATTCTGTTTCATCTTTGAAATTGGAGAAAAAAAAGAACAAGGCCTTTCCATATTCTCAACGCCGGGAATACTCCCATAAAAAATATTAAACTGGAAAAATGAATGAAAACACAGGTGTTATGTCTATTGGTTTCAGGGATTATTTTATGTTGCAGCAATGCTTTTGCTTTGGAAAATGAATCAATCCGTGGAGATATCAATGATAATGGTGTTGTCGATATCATAGATGAGAGCCTTGCTTTGCAGGCCATCACTGCCAAAACGTCAGCCGATCAAAACAGTATGCCTAGGTCTGATGTGAACCAGGATGGAAAAATCGGTCTGGCAGAAGCCATCTATATTCTGCACATCGCATCAAACTTAAGGACGGCAGAACCCATCCCCTATCCAACGGCTGATCCCGGATTTACCCAGGATGTGATGCCCGGAGATCTGGTGATCCTGGATGCCTCCAGGTATACAGATCCCACAGGTCAGGTGCTCACCTACGCCTGGAGCCAGACACATGGCACGCCGGTAACGCTTTCAGACCCGACCTTGCCGATTCTTTACATTGATGCACCGAGTTTGACAGTCGACACTCAAGAACTGATCTTCAGCCTTACTGTGACCAATGCGGAAGGGCTATCAAACAGTGCAGCCGTGTCGGTCATGGTACACAAGACCCTTCCGGAAGTGCCGAAATCCACCATCGGACTGATTGACGAGGCTGTCCAAAAGGGGATTATTACAGAGGACAAAGGATTGATCTATAAGGTTTTTGCCCTGTTCGGAGACAGCCGGTTTCCAGAGATTTACAGAGGGTCTTCATTAGACATGATTGATGGCACAGATACCATGGTAGCGCTGAACTATCGTTACGAAGGCATGTCACCTGAAGACAAAGCTCAAATTTATCCTTATCTTCTGCCACTCTATGTGGATGGAAGCTGGTATGAGCTCAGAAAGGCCAGCAATGTCACACAGTCTTTCAGGACTACGACTGCGACCACGCCTGCAGCTACGGTCTGGAAATCGGTGGGAACCGATAAGGTCAAGGTCTGGTATGAAGATGGCAAGGAGGTTATCCGTGACGGGGTCACAACCTCTTATGCCGATATAGCCAATGGTGTTCTCACTGCTGTGACTTCAAAGATCTGGCCCAGGCTTTTTGAACTGATGGATAAAGAACCTCTATCCGATAAGGACATGGTGCCAAGGCCATTGCCAAGCCCGGATTATGGTAAGATCCCTGGTAATTACGATCAAAGTGGGGCTCTTGATATCATTCTTGCCAGGGGGATGAATGCTTCCGGCTACACAGTCCCGTATCATGCAGCCCCCACTCCGGTCTTTATCACCATTGACATTGCCATGTGGCCCCTGGGGAATGAAACCACGCCCGGACTGATTCAGATTGCCGCACACGAACTTATGCATGCCTGGCAGTTTGGTTATCCGTTAAAGGACAGCCCACCGTCCTATAGCTGGCTCATGGAAGCCACAGCTGCCTGGACTGAGGACTATATCTATCCCAGGGCCAACAGTGAGAACCGGTATGCAAAGTGGTTCCTGGATACCACCCACCTGTCCATCGACGATCAGACCAACTTCCGGCAGTATGGTCTTTACTCCCCGTTCTCTTTCTGGACAAACGGGGAGAGCGCCAAAGCCCCGCCTGAAATGGTGAAAAACACCTGGGTAAATGCTGCAACCCTGGATAGCATGGCCGCAGTTGATCAGTCCTACCCCCCCCCACTCACAGAACCGCTGCCCCGGCAGTTCAATGCGATTTTCGAGCGGTTCTGGGCCGATGCCCTTGTGGCAGCCTGGAACCAGGGGGCGGATGGATATTTTTTTAAAAAAGACAAACTGGCAACCGGCGCCAAGGTGATGCGCAATACCCCCACCCGCATAGCCCTTAACGGGGCCATGGAAAAAATGTATTATCTGAATGATCTGGACAGCTCAGGAAAGATTGAGCTGCCCTATCTGTCCGCCAGGTTCTATCGGTTTGTGTTCACGGATGATTCAGCCCGGACCGTGGTTTTCTATGATGGCCTGCGTTCAAAACTCAGGAAAATGCCGGCTGACGATGGTACCGTCATCCATATGAATGAGCCGTTCCTGCCGGATTTATCACATCCACTGGCAGATCCGGCAGAAGGTGCGCAATGGCGATTGATTGCCAAGATCGCAGGTCAGTGGAAAGAGTGGACGATTCCTTTTGGCATTAACACCGGCCGTGTGGTTTTCAGCCGGGATGCCAAGGCGGAAAGACTTCAGGAGCTGGTGATCCTGCTGGCCAACAGTTCACCTGACAAGACTCGGGTGATCAAACCCACCGGCCTTGCCCCGGCTCTTCTGGTGTCGAACATTGCCTCTTTTGGGTGGGATGGAACCATCACTGCAACCAACAAGGATTCATCTTCCGGCAGTACACAGGAAAAAATAACAGCAATAGTAAAATTTCGCAGGGGGCAGGATGTATACCCAGGTTCCTTTCCGAAATATGTCACGCCTGCAGGTGTTTTTGTTTTAAAAAGTGGCAGCTTCCACTGGGAGATTAATGAGAGTTTTGGCGACTGTACGTCCCAGGGTCAGGACGCCTGGTCCTGGAGCGCTCCTGCAGGAGGCAGTGTTCAAAATGGTCCGGATGCCGGTATGCTAATTTATCCGGAAGCCCTTTCCGGGGCCATGTACCGGAAATTGGTGGGCGATGGAGACACAGGGGACCATGCCTGTCAATATACGATCAAATGTAAGGACCAGCCGCCTTCAACGGTTGAGAAAAATCCGACTTGGTGGGATTCTGATGATGGGGAGGGCCTGCCGGAAGTCACCTCTGCCGGAAATCGGTTGACCGGGTCCGTTGTTGTCAGTGACACCCTTTATGAATGGAACCTGATAGCAGTGCATGAGAATTAAGCCTTTTTTTGTGATGAAACGGATCAGGAGAACGGGTGTTATGACGGTGTAGAAAATACATTTGACGGCTGTCACCGTGGCAGTGATCCTGTTCACAGTCTTCTGTGTCTTGTCAAAGACTCCCAGGCATAAAGGAATACGCCGATCCAGATGCATCCAAAGGTGATCAAATGGTGGCGGGTGAAGGGTTCTTTATAAACAAAAACACCCAGGACAAAGGCAAGGGACGGGGCCAGGTACTGCAGAATGCCGATGGTGGAAAGATTCAATCTTTTTGCGGCAGCTGCAAACCAGAGCAGGGGCAGGCTCGTCACCACACCCGAACCGATCATCCAGAGGGTTAAGACCGGGTCCTTCATAAATCCGGTTTCAGCCAGAACCATCTTGTACAGGATATACCCCAGGGCCGGAACAAAAAGGACCATGGTTTCAATCAACAGCCCCGGTATGGGAGCGGTCTGTATTTTTTTCCTGGCATACCCGTAAAGGCCGAAGGTGATGGCCAGGGTCAGGGCAAACAGGGGCAGGGATCCATAGGCAAAAATAGAATACATCACCCCGACAAGGGCACAGCATACGGCAGAAAATTGGACCCGGCTGAAGGTTTCACCCAGCAGGACAAACCCGATTAAAACATTCATCAGCGGATTGATATAATACCCGAGACTGGTTTCCACGACCCGGCCTGTGTTCACGGCCCAGATATAGACAAACCAGTTGAGCCCGATGAGCAGCCCGCTGGCGGCAAGACCTTTTATCTTGGCCGGTGTTTTAATAATGCTGCCCACTTCTGCCCACCTTCTCTGCACCGAGATAATCACAAAAAGAAAAATACAGGACCAGACAATCCTGTGGCAGAGGATTTCAAAAGGGCTTGCCGCCTGCATCTGTTTCCAGTAGGCAGGCAAAAGCCCCCATGCGGCAAAAGCCGCCAAAGCCGACAGAACTCCGATGAGTTGCGGATTCATACGCATTTTAATAAGCTTACTCCGGTTTTTAAAACTTGGATTTTGAACTTGAAAACAGGTTTTGTCAAGACAGGTTTTCCGGCCAGCAGGATAGTTTGACGGTTCTTGTTCAAGTCGTTCCAGTATTCGGAAAAAGATGATTTATTAAATTAAGTTGCGGAATCACAAGTGTATTATGCTTTGGTCTGTTGATCTGATCGGACCAGAAGAACAGCGATTCGTATCCTTTGCGGCATGGTCAGACCAGATAAGCAAATCCAAAGAAATTGATATTTTTTAAATCCTATTTTAAGAGCCTGCGGCCAGTTTATAAAAATACTCCCTTGTTTATTCTTGACAAACCTCGTTTTCTAACATAAATACTGGATCATTATTGTTACTGGTCGTACCAGAATGAATTTTGTTCGGAGATTTGGCGTTGTTTTAAAATGATTGTGTTATGGAAGTGCTGAATCGGGCGAGTTTATTTGCCCGCTTCAACCACAATAAAAGGACTGTATGGAGAAGATTGGCAATCACGCCGGTCTGTAACTGCAACATAAAATAAGGAGAAGCGTTGTGAGCAAAGTCAAAGAAGAGAATAACACGGAGCAGTCAACGGTCAAAGAAAAAGGATCCCGTCGTAAATTCTTGAAGACCACTGCCGCAGTGGCTGGTGGTGTGGCGGCAGGTGTCATGGGATTCCCGGCAGTGATGCGTGTATCAGCAGCAGCCCCTATCAAAATCAAAATCCAGACTGCCTGGGATGCCGGAACTGTGGGCTACACGAAATTCCTGGATTTCGGCAAGAAGGTAAGTGAAGTGACAAATGGTGAACTTATAGTGGAATGTCTTCCTGCCGGCGCCATTGTCGGGACCTTCGAGATGTTTGATGCGGTCAAGGCCGGTGTGTTTGACGCTATGCACTGTTTCGACGTTTACTGGCCTGGCAAGATCCCCATTGCGACCTTCCTTTCCTCCTATCCCTTTGGAATGGACCGTCCAGATCAGTGGACGACCTGGTATAATGATCTTGGTGGGAAGGAACTTGCCCGTGAGGCTTACGCCGCCCATAACATGCTTTGGATAGGCCCAATCCAGCATGACGACAACCTGATCCACTCCAAGGTACCGATCCGCTCCTTTGAGGATTTTAAGGGGAAAAAAATCCGGTATCCTGGCGGGATCATCGCCGATATATATCGGGCGGCAGGTGTTTCAACGGTTCTTCTTCCCGGAGGCGAGGTATATCCGGCCCTGGAGAAAGGGGTCATCGATGCTGCCGACTTTGTCGGCTGGGCGATCAACTACAACCTGGGGTTCGCTGAGGTTGCAAAGTATATCATTTTGGGCCCGCCTTCTACGCCGTGTTTGCACCAGCCATGCGATTTGATGAGTATTGGGTTCAACCTTAATTCCTGGAAAAAAATTCCCAAGCACCTTCAGGATCTCTTTGAGATGGCGGTGGCCTGGCACTCCTGGGATCACTACACAGCAATCCAGAAGGCCGATCTTGAAGCGATTCCCAAATACAAGGCCAAGGGTGTCGAAGTCATTCACCTGAAGGATGAGGATATCGAAAAATTCAAAAAATTCGCCCCTGAACTCTGGGTAAAATGGGCCAAGAAAGACCCGCTCGCAATGAGGGCCTTCAAGTCCCAGCTTGAATTCATGAAATCAGAGAAAGTTAATTACTTAAAAGATTCTGACATGGTGACCAGCACTGGCAAGAAGCTGGAATTCTAATCGTTGTTGCAGGGGAAGGGTTCCGTTTTTCCTCTTTTTTTGAATGGTTCCGCAGGGGAGCTGCCTGTGTCGGGTCGCTCCCCTCGGAAATCCCTCCGGTGGTAGGACCGGAGATTAAATATGGAGAAGGTTGATTTATGGATAAGTTGAGGATCTTTATGATGGCCGTCGAAAAGACCAATTTATTTGTTGGCAAAATGATGGCCTATATCTCGCTGATCTGCGTTGCGGTTATCTCTTTTGAGGTGATCATGCGCTATGTGTTCGGCATGCCGACAAACTGGGGACATGAAACAATGTACTCTCTGTTTGCTATGTACTATGTCATGATAGTGGGTGTTGCTCATCTCTGGCGAGCCCATGTTCGGGTCGATGTATTGTATGCGACCCGGACTCGCCGGACGCAGGCGATCCTGGATCTGATCACCAGCGTATTTTTTTATTGCTTTGTTCTGGTTTACATCTGGACCTGCTGGAACTTTTACTGGAGTTCCCAGACAATGAACGGGGGCAACACGCTGTTTGGTTTCGATATCATCGGGGAGAACTCATTCACCGACTGGGCGCCGCCATTATACCCCATCAAATTTTTAATGCCATTCGGCGGAGTGCTGCTGCTGTTGCAGGGCATAGTCTGGACCATCCGGGACGCCCACATGGCCTTTACAGGGAGGGAATTTAAATGAGTATTGAATGGATAACCATCCTTCTCTTTGGCAGCATGGTATTGGTTATGTTTATGGGGCTGCCCGTGGCGTTCGCAACCGGGTTCATCGGTATTCTCTTTACAGCAATCTTTCAAGGGGCGTCAGCCGTCAATGTTGTTCCGACACGGATTTTCGGTCTGATGACCAACTATCTGTTGGATGCCATTCCGTTGTTCATCCTGATGGCGAATATTCTTGAAAGGAGCGGAATCATCGAGGATATTTACATGATGGTCTATCACTGGCTGGGCTGGCTCAAAGGCGGCGTCGCTTCAGCGACTGTAGCCGCCTGTACGATGATGGCAGCTATGGCAGGCGTTGTGGGCGCTACGGAAGTGACCATGGGAATGATCGCACTGCCCCAGATGCTCAACCGAAAATATGACAAGTCTCTTGCGCTGGGCGGCATTCTGGCCGGCGGCACCTTGGGGATATTGATTCCTCCGAGCGTTATGCTGATCGTGTACGGCATGGTGGACAACTCTTCGATCGGTCAGCTTTACGCCGGAGCAATCCTGCCTGGATTCTTGCTGGCGAGTATTTACATTCTATACATAACGATCCGTTGCTATATGAACCCAAAACTTGGTCCCTCTGTACCGAAGGCGGAACGGCTGGATTGGAAGGGACTTTTCCGGGTGGCACTCCCGATAATTCCTGCGGCCATTTTGATTTTCCTGGTACTGGGGACGATCGTCATGGGAGTAGCAGCTCCGACAGAAGCGGCAGGTGTTGGCTGTCTCGGGGCCTGGATCATTGCCAAGTGCAAGGGTAAATTGCCCTGGAACGAACTGGTTCAGGCAGCGACAAATACGATCAAAGCTACAGGAATGGTCATGTGGACCATGTTCGGGGCGAATGTTTTCATCGCTCTGTACATTATGGTGGGCGGCGGAGACTTTGTCCAAACCATGCTTCTTGGCTCTGGTCTGGCCAAATGGGTGATCCTTTGGATCATGATGGGCATTCTGATTTTCCTCGGCTGCTTCATTGACTGGGTTGGGATCATCATGCTCACTATCCCGCTGTTCGGGCCGATCATCCGGCAGCTGGGCTTTGATCCGATCTGGTTCGGCGTGATATTTGCCATAAACATGCAGATGTCGTTCTTAACGCCGCCTTTCGGCATGTCGCTCTTCTATCTCAAAAGCGTGGCACCGCCAGAAGTTTCCACGGTGGATATCTGGAAGTCGGCCTTTCCTTTTTTGGGCCTTCAGCTCGTCGGTTTGGTTCTGTGCATGATATTTCCGAATATCATCCTCTGGGTGCCCAAGGTTCTTATGGGCAATTGATCAGCGTGATCGGCGCTGGTTATTTTGTGAATATAAAGGGATACAGCGGCGGGTTTCTTTTTCCTCCGCTGAATCCATGGTTTAGAAATATGAATAGGGAGAGCAGGTGGACAAAAAAATAGAAAGAAAGACAGTTTTCCGGGTCCGGGCACTCTTTATGGTGATCTTCTACGGGCTGTTATTGGCCTGGACTGTTGCTACGGTGCCGCTGATTTACCAAAAGTTCCAGCAAGGAGGGTGGTTCATGGGAGATTGGTTGTACGCATTCATGATCGCTTTTTTTTATCTGTTCACCTGGTTCTGGTCTTTGGGTTTGTTTTACTCGGTCTCACTGGACTTCGAGGGGCAGGTGGTTTTAAAAAGTTTAAGGCGGCGCTTAGAGCTCCCAGCCATAAAAATCCGCAGCATAGAGGGATCGCGTTTTTCCAGGGGATTCGGTTTTATCAAGCTTAAATTGCCTTGGGAGAATGGTTATCTTTTCTGCCACGGAAGAAATAAAGAACTGGATGAGATTATTGCGGGGATTCAGAAAAAAAATCCCCTGCTAAAGATGGTCAGAATATAACAATCGGGCCCGGCATTGATGATCGGGCCTGAAATGAATTTGAAGGAGAGTATGCGATGACTCAGATGTTTGCCATTCCTGCAAATACCCTGCTGTTTTTCGGCCTAGGTATCGTTGTTGCCACGATCGGCTTTGTCATTTACGGCTGCATCAAGGGCTGGGAGAATGTCATGAAGGATGATAAAGATAATTATTGAAATTATTCATCTGTAAATTGTTTTGGTAAAAAAGATTTTATAGCCTTGTTTGTAATATCTGGCTTAATTGTTCAATGGACAATTGCGCTGGATTGTTTTTCTGTCCGGTTGCGGTGACAATGGTGTCAATGTCTTTGAATGATACGCCATAGGAACCAAGGGTCGGCATATCCAGAAGGTCTGTCCATTTATTCAGCAGGGATACCAGGGGATGAGATTCTTTTTCGGATGTTTGAAAAAGACCTGACGGATCAAGGAGATCAAAAGCTTCTTGATATTTTTTTAAAGCAACACCATTGGGATCGGTGTGGATTAATGTTTCAATGGTGTGACGGGTTGTCTGGGCCAGCAATGTGCCGCAGACTGCTCCGTGGGGGATGTTAAACAGGCCGCCGATGACAGATGCAAATCCGTGAACAACCCCGAGGCCGGCATTGGCCAGAGTCAGGCCTGAAATATAGGCGGCATAGCTGATTCGCGTTCTAAGATCGATATTTTCCGGTTCTGTGGTTGATGCATTGATCAAAGAATCGCCCAGGACGGTTAAAGCGCCTATTACCAGGGAATCGGTCATTGCGCTGGCCTGGGATGAAACAAAGGATTCTAAAAGTTGTGTTAATGCATCCATGCCGCAGGCAGCTGTGATATGGGGCGGGCAGTGTACGGTCAGTTCCGGGTCAACAAGGGCAATATCCGGTATAAAACGGTTGTGGCGAAGGGATTTTTTAAAGCCCTTTTTTCCCACCTGGCGGATGACGGCATTTTTTGTGGCTTCGCTGCCGGTTCCAGACGTTGTGGGGATGGCAATAAAAGGGATTTTTTCGCCATCATGAATCTGAGTGCCCACATCTTCCAGATATTCAACCACGGACAATTGTTTTGTCATCATGGCAGATACGGCTTTCCCTGCATCAATCACACTTCCGCCGCCTATGGACACAATGACATTGACTGGCAGATTGCAAAAGTTTTGTACAATGCCATCAACCATTGCGGGGGTGGGTTCCCCTTTGATGGATGTCTGGGAAAAGGCGATCCTTTGTTTTTCCAATGTGTGAGTCAGCGTGGCCCAATGGTCAGAACTTAAAAAAGATTCAGCACCGGTAATAAACAGGACATTTTTTCCATACTGACGGATCAGCTCCGGAAGGAGTTTAAACTTACCAGGGCCGAACAGGAGCCGGGGGTTTGAAAAAAACGTAAAATCGATCAATTATGGATTCCTTTTATGAAGGGTCAATGGCAATGCCTTCAGAAGCAATTTGGATGATTTTTTGGATCTTATATTTTTTCATTTTATTGATCAGCGCCGGATGGGATATTTTTAGGATCTTAGCACTCTGTCGTATGGTTTTGGCAGTTTTTAAAGCGTTTACAATAATCTTTTTTTCCAGGTCACAGACCTGTTGTTTGAGAGAAGAATGATTGGATATGGATTCACTGCGCAGCAGCAGAGGATTTAAGGCTATTTCGTGACTAAAGTATATACTGTCAATATCAATGGAATCTTTATCGCAAAGGATGGCGGCTCGTTCCACAACATTTTTAAGTTCCCTGATATTTCCAGGCCAGTTGTGTTGGTTGAGTTTTTCATAGGCCCTTTGGGTAAAAGTGGGCATTTTTTCTTCAAGTCTGCTGGTCAATTGAAATAAAAAATGTTCAACCAGCAGCGGGATATCATCCAGTCTCTGGCTGAGCGGAGGAATATGGATGGGGAGTACTGAGACCCGATAGTATAAATCTTTGCGAAAGGCTTTTTCTTCCACCAGTTGTTCAAGATTTTTATTGGTCGCCGTGATGATCCGGGCATTGATGGGTATTTCCCGGGTGCCGCCCACCCTTCGAACGGCCCCTTCCTGAATCAGCCTGAGCAGTTTTGCCTGGGAGGCCATGGACATGTCTGCGATTTCATCTAAAAAAACAGTGCCATCCTGGGCGGTTTCAAAGAGTCCTGCCTTTCCTTCTTTTTTGCCGCCGGTAAAGGTACCGCCCTCATATCCGAACAATTCGCTTTCCAGTAATGGGTCTGGGAGTGCAGCGCAATTGATGGGGACAAAACTGCCGGGCCGGTTGCTGGACATATGGATGGCTCTTGCAAACAGTTCCTTGCCGGTTCCGCTTGCACCGCGGATGGCAACCGGCGCATTCGTGGCTGCAATTTTCTGGGCAAAGGCAATGGCGGCTTTAATGGTGGGGTTGTTGCCGATGATATCGCTGAACCCGACCTGGGCCGGATCTGAAAAGGTCTGGGCCATCTGCTTGATTTCCTGCATGTCTTTGGCGATTTCCACTGCGCCCACAATCATCCCGGCAGAATCCTTGATGGGCCGACAGGTTGAGATGTATTGATAGCGGCCCTGGGAGGTGATCAGGTTTTGTTTGATATTTCTCAGACTTTGTCCATCCAGACATTCCATGATGGTATATTGAGGCAGATCAATGTTTTTGATGCTCTGTCCGACAATATTATCAGACTGGCAGTTGTAAACTCTGGCAGCCACTTTATTGATGGTGGTCACCTTTCCATCCCGGTCTATGGAAATGACCCCATCGCTGATATTATCCAGAACCACCCGAAAACGGTCTTCCCGTTCTTCCTGGGGCAGGGTGTCAATGAAATTGATTTCCTGGATATCCCGGGTATTTTTCAGGCTGGCGATGATGGTGTCTATGCCATCTGCCAGGGTGCGGTTTTCGATCTCCATATACACAACAGCTTTGTCGTTTTTCCGCACCACCTCCATAAAAACGATATTGAACAGATTGTCTGCCACTGTTTTGGAAATATCCGCTACAATGCCGATTCGGTCATTGTAGCAGAGTTTGATTTTTAAATTCAATGTCAGCTCCTTTGGAAAGATCATTCGAAAAAACGGTAATATATTTTACCACCTGTGTCAATTGATCAACCGAATAAGGCCCTGGTTTTTTGGGGTGGTTTATGAAAATATCGTCATTAGGGCAGGACAAAGAATCAATGCAGCGTTCTCCTTTGTGTTAGGCTGTCCGGGTTAAAGGAGGGTTATAAACCCGGCAGCCTTATGGTAAAATAGAGTATGGGCTCTGATTTTTTATCAAATCAGGTTTTAGATCAGTTCTTCAATGGGGGTATATGGCATGTCAAAAGCTTCTGCCACGCCTTTATAGGTGATATGGCCATTGATGACATTGGCCCCCAGTTTTATTTCTGCGTTGTCATTCATGGCGCGCCGCCAGCCTTTGTTGGCAATTTCAACCGCATACGGCAAAGTGGCATTGGTTAACGCAAAGGTTGATGTTTTGGGAACCGCTCCCGGCATATTGGCTACGCAATAATGACTCACGCCATCAATGGTATAGATGGGGTCACCATGGGTGGTGGCTTTGGATGTTTCAAAGCATCCACCCTGATCAATGGCCACATCCACCAGAACCGATCCTTTTTTCATGGTGGACAGCATTTCTTTTGTGACCAGCTTAGGGGCTTTTTTACCGGTTACCAGCACCGCACCTACCACAACGTCTGCCTGCTTGACCAATTTTCTCACAGTGGCCGGAGTGGCCATCAAGGGGATGCAATTGGCAGGCATAACATCGGATAGATATCGCAATCGTTCCAGGTTCATATCCAGCAGATATACCTTGGCACCAAGCCCGCAGGCCATTTTTGCGGCATGGGTACCCACAACGCCACCGCCGATTACCAAAACAGTGCCTGGATCTACGCCAGGGACTCCGCCCAGTAAAATACCATGGCCGCCCTGGGCCATTTCAAGATACTTTGCGCCCTGCTGAATGGCCATCCGTCCGGCCACTTCACTCATGGGGGTCAGCAATGGCAGAGAGCCGTCAGCTTTTTGAATGGTTTCATAGGCAATATTGATAGAATCGGCGTTGATGAGTGCCTGGGTCTGTTTCAGGTCTGCGGCAAGGTGAAGGTAGGTAAAAATAATCTGGTCTTTTTTGATCATTTTATATTCAGAGGGTTGGGGCTCTTTGACATGCATGACCATGTCTGCCTGGGCAAAAATCTGTTCAGCACTTTCAATGATTTGTGCACCTGCTTCAAGATAGGCCTGGTCACTCAAACCACTGCCGGCACCGGCATTTTTTTCTACAAGAATGGAATGGCCATTGTGGATCATGATCTCAACGCCGGCCGGTGTCATGGATACTCGATTTTCTTCGGATTTTATCTCTTTTAAAATTCCAACAATCATTTTATTCTCCTTTTTGAAATGCATGGACATTTGCACTCAATCATTGATATTTTTCATCTATTGTGTGTTCTTTTGCGATCATATTTTGGCAGATCTTGTTGTTTGTATAGAGCAAAAGGCTTGCCAGAAGAGAAATGGTTATGGTTTTGGGTGGGAAAAAGTTATGTCCATGAAAGGCGGGTTTGTTTAAAAGGTTTGAAGATCAAGTGGTTTGGACGATTATAGTAAATTTAAAATTTATTATTGCATGGTTGAAGAATCAAACGGTCACGGTAATATTGGTTACCACAAAAAGTTGACCGCATTGCCCGGGGTTAACAAACAAGGCGCTCAGAGGATAATCTTTAAAAACTACCGTTGGTAATTATTTATACCAATGGTAGGCGGCGATCAAAAAAATGTTTATTGTTGTCTGCTGATCGTTTGATCATACACTGCACAATAATCTGGCTGCTTTGGTAAGGGTATCCTCTGATTTGCAGAAACAAAAACGGATTAACCGTTGATCAGGCCCAGGTTCTTTATAAAAGACAGAAACAGGTACGGCCACAACACCTGCTTTTTGGGCCAGCCAATAGCAAAAGTCCAGATCGGAAAGGTCACTGATTTTGGAATAGTCTGCCAATTGAAAATAGGAGCCGGAGCAGGTGCGCAGATCAAAGCGGCTATCGCTGAGGATGTCGGAAAAAAAATCCCGTTTTTTCTGGTAAAATCCCGGCAGTTTCACTGCATGTTCAGGGTGTTTTTCCAGCATATCTGCCAGGGTATTCTGCAAGGGGTTGGGAATACTGAACGTGACATATTGATGCACTTTTCGCAATTCAACTGACAAATGAGCAGGGGCAATACAATATCCGACCCGCCACCCGGTCATGTGAAAGGTCTTGCCAAAGGATGAGACAACAAAACTGCGTTGAGCAAGATTGTCATGCCGCAGCAGACTTTCATGCTGCAGATTGTCAAAAATAATATGTTCATATACTTCATCTGAAAGTAAAAAAATGTTGCGATCTTTAACAATCTGCCACAGTTGGTCCAGGTCGGTTGAGGATATGATTGCACCACAGGGATTGTGCGGAGAATTCAGAATGATCAGCCGTGTTTTTGGGGTGATGGCTGCCTCAAGCGTTTGCCAGGGAATGGAAAAATCATCAGGATTTAACTGTATATGGATACAGTGTCCTCCGGCAAGTTCAATGGCGGGTTCATAAGAATCATAGGCCGGGTCAAACACAATGGCCTCATCATCGGCATGGATCACGCACTGAATGGCATCAAACAGGGCTTCGGTTGCACCCAGCGTGATGGTGATCTCGTGTTGCGGGTCAACCTGTCGGCCATAATGTTGCCTCACCTTATCGGAAATGGCCTGATTCAGCCGGGGAATGCCGGTCATGGGTGCATATTGATTGGCACCATGATTGACATGCCAGGCCAGGCGTTCTTTAAGGAAATCATGTCCATCAAAGTCAGGAAAACCCTGGGATAAATTAATTGCACCCAGCTCATTGGCCAGATTCGACATAATGGTAAAGATGGTGGTTCCAACCCTGGGCAGTTTTGATTTAAGGTGTGGCATGGATTATTCCTGCAGTTTTAAGTCCAATGAAAGCGTGTTGCCGCAGAACCTCATAACTGAGGATCGCAACCGTATTGGCCAGATTTAAAGACCGGGTATGGGCAGACATGGGGATTCGTACGCTTGAATCCTTGTTTTGTAACAACATTTTTTCAGGCAACCCCACAGATTCTTTCCCGAAAATCAGGAAGACCTGGGTATGATAATTGAACAGATCGCATCGGTTGGCCGCTCTTTGGGAGATCAAAACTTTTTGGCCCCGGGGATTTTTGATTAAAAAATCTTCATAATCTTTGTAACAGGTTACATCAAGCTGTTTCCAGTAATCCATCCCGGCCCGTTTTAAATATTTATCCTCTATTGAAAACCCCAGGGGTTCTACCAGGTGCAGGGCAGCGCCCATGGCATTGCAGGTCCGGCCAATGTTGCCGGTATTCTGGGGTATTTCAGGTTCCAGCAATACAATGTTCAAGTTAACCATGGAAGGTGCCTTATATAAAATGGGAGTGTCAAAATGACAGGTGAATATATCGGTTTAATCAAATTGAAACAAGATGTAGTTTCCAAATTTGTCATAATGATCATGGGATATGAATGCCAGGCCAACCAACGTCCCATTGACAGACTTGATGGTCACTTCTTTGGATACTTTTGAATTTCCGACATCATCCAGAACAAAATAAATAGTCGACTTACTGCCTATTGTCAGGGGCAATGGCTGTGTTGTTTTAATTTTTAATCCGATTCTGGATACGTCAAGGACTCTAACCAGGGCTCGCTTATCTCCGAAAATGAGTTCACCGCTTAGATCAACGGATTTTCTAACATGCTGGCGGCGTTCAAGAATAACCTGGAAAACATGCTGGCAGGTGCAGGTGCATTTGAGTTTGACTTCCTTAACAATATCATTAAAACGGGAAACATCCATTTGCTTTATTTTGCCACACTCAGGGCATGCAATAT
>JBDRPM010000040.1:0-22181 GCA_043827005.1 Pseudomonadota bacterium
AACCTTCAATACGCTGATATTGTGGCATGATCCTATATTGGCAAATCACAGCAGGACTTGATGTTTTTTGTTGACAAGTGTCAGCCATATCAGCCCGAATATTTCATGAAATATTCGGGTTAGCTCGGTCTTATCTGGGATAAGAACTTTTCAACCTCATCCTGCAAAACATCGGCTTGTTTTAATAATTGGTCAGCATTGGTCAGCACTTCACTGGCGGCATGGCCGGTTTCATCGGCAGCATGGCTTACAATCGTAATGCTCTGTGTTACTTCTTGAGTGCCGGATGCAGCCTGGTTCGTACTCTCTGCAATATCAGCAGTTACAGAAGACTGCTCTTCTACTGCAGCGGCAATGACGGTTGAAATCTCTTCAATCGTATTAATTGTTTCGGTTATGTCACAAATTGCAGAAACAGCCCCCTGAGTTGCGCTTTGTATGCCATTAATATGTTCAGCAATTTCTGTGGTGGCGGCTGTTGTCTGTTTAGCCAGTTCTTTGACCTCATTTGCCACGACTGCAAACCCTTTGCCCGCCTCTCCGGCTCTGGTGGCTTCAATGGTTGCATTTAACGCCAGAAGGTTTGTCTGTTTTGCAATGTCAGTGATCAATTGGACCACATCACCAATTTTTTGGGAGGCAGTGGTCAGACTTCCCACCATTTCATTGGTATTTTTTGCTTTTTTAACGGCACTTTTGGCAATTTGCGACGAGCTTGTCACCTGTTCGCTTATCTCTCCCACTGAGGCGGTTAATTCCTCTGTGGCAGAAGCCACGCTAAGAACATTGGTCGATGTCTGTTTGGCAGCGGCAGCGGCAGATGAAGATTGCTGAAGGGTTTTATCGGCAGCCTCATTCATTTTCAGTGCAGAACCCTGCAAATCCCTGGCTGCAGTTAAAATGGCCTTAATAACCATTCCTATGCTTGAGTGAAAGGAGGCTGTCATTTTCTCCATCATCTGTTTTTGTTCTTTTTCATTCCTGATTTTAGTCTTTTCCTGCTCTTCTTCCAGTTTTGCTTTTTCAATTGCATTTTTCTGAAAAATTTTGACCGCCTTAGCCATCTTGCCGGTTTCATCTGTCTGCTTCTGGGCTGGGATCTCTATGTCAAGATTGCCCGCAGCAAGTTTTTCCATGGATTCGATCATGATGACCATTGGCCTGGTGATTGACCGGCTTATATACATTCCCAATCCAATCCCAAACAAAACGGTAAAAATGGAAAGTACCGTGTTCAGTTTTATGGAATTATTCTTTACAGCCGTCATTTCCCTTGCAGCCTGAACCTGGAATTGCTGTGCAAGAGCACTGACTTTCCGGCCTTTGTCCTCCATGGCCAGGCTGTTTTGATTATTTTCTTGCCATAGAACGAACACCTGATGGAAAGTCTGGCTGTTATAAATCTTAAACTGATCTACAATCTTACCATAGGCATTTTTCAGGTCTTTATCGCCAGAGGTGTCGATTAAAAAAGAAAAGTCCTCCTTGCTGCTGTCGCAGGTTTTTATCTTTTCATCAAACCGGGTAATGTATTCAGGATCATCATAGAGGATGAATGCAGTTTCGTATAATCGAGCATCTTTAAGATCCCGAACAATCTTGTCCGCACTTTTTAAAATTTCACCAAGAATGGGATTTACCTCACTTCCCGTTATCATGGCAAGGTTCTGGGCATCCAGAATCGGTTTTCTAAAATCTTCTTCGATTGTGGAAAAAATAATTGATGATGCCTCTTTCATTCGGGTTTTTAAGACATCAATAGCGGTAAGATTTTCTACAGTCTTTTTGAACAAGCTATGGTAGGCCTTTGCCAGATCATCAATTTGGGATAACTGTGAAGACAGATTGATATCTTTGGTTTTTGACCGAAAGTTTTGGATTAAGTTGTGAAGCATAAGAATGCTTTGGTTCAATCCTTCCGCAGAGTCTGGATTTTGACGGAGCAGATACTCTTTTTCCTGTCCCCGTACCTCAAACATAACTTTCACAAGATTGTTGGCCTCACCGGAAAGCTCCATCATCGCTGAAATTTTATTCATGCCCAATCCGGCAACACCCATTCCCACAGCAAATATGAATAAAATAATCACAAATCCGGCCATGATTTTCATTCGAAAAGTAAGCTGGGTCAGTTTCATAGTATAGTCCTGAATAAAGTTGTTTTAAAACAGTTTGGAGACATTTGAGATCGCTTGAGTAGTTAATTCAACCTATTCGTAAATTCCAGCACCCACATAGACGTTTTGTGATCCCATCATGCATCCTTTGATATAGGTGATTTTAGGTGAAAACGTCTTTTCATCCGGCTTCGGCCAGCGATAGGATACCCATCCGCTTCCGGTGCCATAGGTTTTTCCGTTCACGGTTGTTTGTTCACTGTTTGCTGTTTTGGTAAAATCTGCAAAAAAGCGTTTACCAGTATCATCTTTTAGGGCTATCAGAACCTTGCCAATAAGATGGGGCTTTATGTGCATCAGTGTTTTTCCACTGAAATCATTTACAAATATATAGTTGTCACCGCAAAAGCGGAGCTTGCCGATTTTTTCCAGGCCGGCTTCACCTTCCTGCTCAAGGATTAAAACTGCATTGTCAACAGCAGTTTTAATATCGTCTTTGGTACAGGTCTCTCCGGCAAAAGAGAAGGTGGATAAGATTGTTAACACTATTATGAGTGATAACAGGCTGGTATGTTGTTTCATTTTTTCTCCTTAATTAAATAAGTGATAACCAAACCACTGCTGGTTGCATTAAACATAATCACGCGGTTAAAGTTACGAATTTTCTTTTTTTGCGTTGGTTTTTATAATAACAAAGGATAATGCAATAACACAAGATCATAATTATTCTTGCGTAACATTTTCTTTTATATAAAGCTGCTCACGAGGACTATGGTGGAGATACATTGACCCGAATATTTCACGAATCGTTTTTGCCTTAGCTGTAAGGCGCAGGGCGTGCAGCTGTAGTATTCTACCGCAAACGGCCTGCAACACCGCAGATAAGGTGAAATATCCGGGTTAAAGCCCTGGGATTCCGATTGGGCCAGGAAGATCAGGAATACCACATCCTGAAAACGAGATTATAATAAGCAAGATAAATGTAAATACTGCCAGTTGTTTCATTTTGATCCCTTCTAAAAATATGACAAGTTGTCTGAGTCTAAATAACTGAAAATTTCAATCGATAAATCAGTATCAATGATTGGAATTTATGTAAAGAGAGATCCATCAATTTTTTCGTCCTATAACAAAGGGCCTTAATGCATTCTCAACCACAAATCCTTACATATTATCAGGGCCGACCCTCCCATCTTCTGTGTACCTGATCAATCGGTGCCATTGATTAAGGGTATAGCTTATTGCTTTTCCCGGCAGACTTTTAGAAAGGGCTTTCTTAACTTTTGCATCCAGCCTTTTTTTAAATTCATTGAGGATGGGCACAGCTTTTTTTTGTCTTTCCCTGTAAAGGTCTTCTGCTGATAATTCCTGTTATGGCATCAAGAAAATTATATCCGGCATAACCGTCTGTTTGGACAATACCCTGATATCCGTTTAAAAATTTTGATGCAACATCCCCGGATCTTGCCGGGTGATATTGGAACAAGATGGTTAATCCACATCCAGAATCACAGCAAAACAATTAAACAGGGCCCAAACCTGATCACCTGTCTTAAGACCAAGATATTGAGCACCTTCCGTGGAAACTACTGCGCACAGCTCTGTCCCGTCTGTAATACGGACAGTATATTCCGTATTCACTTTCCCTTTATTAATCCGTTCAATTATCCCATTAAATCTATTCTCGGCGCTGCATTTGGGTTCTTGTTTCCCGCTGTGCAAAATAACCCAGGGTGCCTTGACTTCTGCCGTAATCAGCATCCCTTTTTTTAATGCCAGCTGTTCTGCACTGTCGTTGGTGATAACTGCGGTAACTGAATAACCGCTGATAGATGTTAAAGTGACCCTGGTTTGAATATCTCCTTTTTGAAGCGATTGAATTTTACCGAAAAATGAATTCCGGGCACTGGTTTTGCGCGACGACTCTCTTTCAATGAAACGCTTAGTCACCCGGTGAATATCATCCATTGAAAAGGATACATAGGAACCAGTCGGATTCAGCGTTGAGTGCCCCAGCATTTTTTGGACCGCCGGTAAGGGCATATTGCCCTGCATCAACTCTACCGCACGCGATTTTCTTATCATCTCAGGGCCGCCAAGGCTTTTGGGAAATCCGCAGGCTTCAGCACGTTCGTAAAACTTGCGTCGAACAAACCCAGGATCAACATCAAACCGATTTTTTAAAGAGCTCGCAAAAAAAGGATCGGTAAGAATCTTCTGAATCTCGGAAGAAAGCATTGTGGAGATCTGAACCCTTCGCGGATCGTTTTTAGTATCTGAACCCTGGCTGCTAAAGTTTACTGAGTATCGTTTGAAATCAATGTCCTTAAAAGGATTAAGGGTCAGAACTTCATTCAACTTTGCACCAGTGTACCGTATCAATAAAAAAATGACTAAAATACGTCGGCGGGCCAGGCGGACATCTTCACGTGGGGAATCTGCTGACCACTTTCGAAATGATTGCTCTACCTGGTCGAGTTGGGCAGAATTCAGACATCTACCTTCCTCTGGAATTGAGGCAATATGTCCCTGTTTCATGCCTTTTTGCAATGCCACCTGCTGATTGGGCAAGGGGGATCAACTGTAATTATTGAATCCAATAGTTCTTTCCAAAAGCTTGTTAAAGTGTTGTCTTCTATTTTTTTATTTATAGCATATTTGCGAATGGAAGCCACCAAATAAAATCTTCTTGACATCAGAATACTACCCTGCCAAACTAACACGAACGCAAATTTAATCGTGTTCGTTATTAATTTTTTGTTATTGGAGATTAAAATGATTTTTCATACTGCCGAAATTGAAGTCGCACTTTGGATTCCGCCGCTGGTGGCTTTTGTGATTTCATTTTTTACTTCCATGGGTGGTGTGTCCGGTGCATTTCTTCTCCTGCCATTTCAAATGTCATTTCTCGGGTATACAAATCCTTCAGTCAGCGCCACCAATCAATTATTTAATATTGTAGCCATCCCAAGTGGAGTGTACCGCTATTACAAAGAAGGCAGGATGGTATGGCCGCTTACCTGGGTTGTTGTGATCGGCACGCTGCCAGGTGTGTTCACAGGGGCCTTCGTGCGAGTGGCTTATCTTCCGGATCCGACTCATTTCAAACTTTTTGCTGCTACAGTCTTGTTTTATATCGGGCTTAAAATGGTGAGGGATTTATTAAAGAAAAACACAGGCAAGACCGGTAGCGAACAACAATTTCAGGATATGATGCGCCGTTATCGGGATAAGGTCGAAGGTCAAAAAGATGACCTGGCGGTCTTTAAAAAAGTAAAAGTCACGCACTTTAACCTGAAACGGGTAGGTTACATCTTCTATGATGAAGCATTTGATGTATCTTTTTGGGGTATTTTCACCCTTAGCTTTATTGTCGGCATCGTGGGTGGCATTTATGGCATCGGCGGTGGCTCCATCATCGCTCCTTTTTTCGTGACTTTTTTTGGGCTGCCGGTTTATACAGTGGCTGGTGCCGCTCTAATGGGAACCTTTGTGACCTCTTTAGCTGGCGTGGCCTTTTACCAAATCATTGCGCCTTTCTATCCGGACATATCAGTGGCACCCGATTGGATGCTGGGCCTTTTATTTGGACTCGGTGGGATGGCAGGAATGTATCTTGGGGCTTACTGTCAAAAATTCGTTCCAGCCAGGGTGATCAAGTGGATGTTAGCAGGTATCATAGTGTTTACAGCAACAAAATATATTGCTGCATTTTTTGGTTATTAATCAAACATGAAAGATATCGACCTCATCCTTCAATAGATACAGACAAGGGGCTGTTTCAAACATTCGAAAATGGTTGAAAAAAAAATGGGGATAAGCCATGATATGCTTTCATCTTTTTTATAAAACATTTTGCCCTTCGGGAAAGCCATACGATGGGGTTACATGCTGAAATTGCAGACAAAGTTGCTGCAGAAGACAAAAGGAGCTAAAATTGTCCAATATCTCAAACGGCTTTCCGATCTGGCTTACCGAGTGGATGAAAGCTTCGAAAGTTCCGCTATGGGGTGTGGCAGATCTTAGAAACTTTTCTACACCTTTGGATCAGGCAGGAAAAAACTTTCCGTTCGCTCTTTCATTTGCAATCCCTATGAATCCTGAAATAATGCTTGGCATCCGAAGCGGTCCCAACCGGGAATATGCTGACGAGTATGCCAAAGTGAACAACCGTATCAATGAGTTATCGACATCTCTGGCGGCTGAAGTCAAAAATAGGGGTTTTCAATCCGAAGCGTTGCCTGCATCAGTACGAAAGGATACAGTGAACATAAAGGGTGTTTTCCCTCAGAAGACCGCTGCAACAAGAGCGGGACTGGGATGGATAGGTCGTCATTGTCAGCTTATTACCCGAAAGTTCGGACCGTGGGTCAGATTGGGAACTGTCTTTACCGATGCTGTACTTCCGTGCGGACCTCCGATCGAAAAAAACTTTTGCGGTCGCTGTACAATCTGTGTTGATGCCTGTCCTGCAAAAGCGCTGAAAGGCAATAGCTGGTATCCGGGACTGCCCCGTGAAAAAATGCTGGATGTACTTGCATGTGATCAATGGAAAAAGGAGCACTACTTTGAGTATCACAAAGGCCACAATTGCGGAATTTGTTCAGCAGTATGCCCTTACGGACTGAAAAGCACTGGACAACATTGAAATTTAAAATGATGAAATAGTTTTATTTGAAAGAACAAAAAACCCTTTATGTTCTCTAATCTTAAAACAGGCCATGGTTGTGAGGACATCATAAATTTTATCCAAACCCAGGGCGTGCTCACAGATCAACCCGGATATTTCGGGTTAATGGATTTGACATAAGCAAAGATTGACATTTTGCCCAAGCTTGTCTACTAGAAAGCTTATGGAAACATTAATAATCATCACCCGGGAGATGGGACTCAGAGAAACCCAGGTATCCGCCGTTATTGAACTGCTGGACCAGGGTTCCACCATTCCGTTTATTGCCCGGTATCGAAAAGAAAAAACAGGCTCTCTGGATGAAGTGGCCATTGCTGCCATCCGTGACCGGTCAGAGCAGTTAAAAGCGCTTGCTGACAGAAAAGAGGCCATCCTTAAATCATTAATAGAGCGCGAGCTTTTAACCGATGCCCTGCGGGCTGATATCCTGGCTGCATCAGCCATGACCAGCCTTGAAGATTTGTATGAAAAATATCGGCCAAAGAAAAAAAACCGGGCCCAGGCTGCCCGGGAAAAAGGGCTTGAACCATTGGCCGGGTTTCTGATCAGACAATCGGGCCAGGATCCTTTGGCAGAGGCCCAAACTTATGTTTCAGCCGAAAACCAGATTGAAACTGCTCTGGATGCCCTTTCCGGCGCAAGGGATATCATTGCGCAAAACATCAGCGAAGACGCTGATATCCGGGCAGATATCCGGTCGCTGTTTACCAATACGGCCCTGATTCAATCCAAAGTCAAAAAATCAAAAGAAACAGACGGCCAGAAATTTAAAGATTATTTTGACTGGTCTGAGCCTGCTTTTAAAGCTCCGTCTCACCGGGTGCTGGCCATGCTCAGAGGCCAGACAGAAGGGATTTTGTCTGTCCATGTTCTACCGGATGAATCACAGGCCATCCAGATGATTTCAAAAAAATATATTAAAAATCAGACCCTGTGTGCCATGCAGGTTCAGGAAGCCGTGGCCGACAGCTACAAACGGCTGCTGTCCAAATCCATTGAAAAAGAATCCACCCATGCATTAAAAGAAAAAGCTGACCTGACTGCCATCCAGGTATTTGTGGATAATTTAAAAGAGTTGCTGCTGTCCGCCCCTCTGGGACAAAAAAGAACCATGGCCATTGATCCGGGCTTTCGAACCGGATGCAAGGTGGTGTGCATTGATGCCCAGGGCAAACTGCTCCACCACGATGTGATCTATCCGCATTTCACCGATGATACAAAGGCTGGGAAAACAATTTCAAGTCTGGTTAAATCCTATGCCATTGAAGCCATTGCCATTGGCAACGGCACCGCAGGCCGGGAAACCCAGGACTTTATCAACAAACTGGGCCTGGATAAAACCATTCAAATTGTCATGGTCAATGAAAGCGGGGCTTCTATCTACTCGGCTTCGCCCGTTGCCAGAGAAGAGTTTCCCGACCATGACATCACTGTCCGGGGTGCTGTATCCATTGGCCGGCGGCTGATGGACCCGTTGGCTGAACTGGTCAAATTAGACCCCAAATCCATTGGTGTGGGACAATACCAGCATGATGTGGACCAGAAGCTGCTGCAAACCGCCCTGGACGATGTGGTGATCTCCTGTGTCAACACGGTTGGGGTAGAAGTCAACACTGCAAGCAAAGAATTGCTTTCTCGAATTTCAGGATTCAATGATACCATTGCCGCCAATATGGTCTTGTATCGAAATAAAAACGGTCCGTTCAAAACACGGAAAGCATTTTTAAAGGTTCCAAGACTTGGGCCCAAAGCCTTTGAACAGGCTGCTGGATTTTTAAGAATCCTTCATGCCCAAAATCCTCTGGACAGCAGCGGTATCCATCCGGAATCCTATGACATTGTTGAGAAAATGGCCAAAGATATGGGCACCAAAATTGAAAATCTGGTCATGAACGCCGAGAAAATCAGCCAGATCAATTTACAGGCCTACCTGACCGATACCATCGGCATGCCAACCCTTAAGGATATTGTCAGGGAACTTGCCAGCCCGGGAAGAGATCCGCGAAAAGAGTTTAAAACCTTCAGTTTTGATGATACCATCCATGACATCAAGGATCTGGTTCCAGGCATGCTTGTGCCGGGGATTGTCACCAATGTCACTGCCTTTGGCGCTTTTGTGGATATCGGGGTCCACCAGGACGGGCTGGTACACATCAGCCAGCTGGCCGATCGGTTTGTAAAAGACCCCAATACCATTGTATCGGTCCAGCAGACAGTTCAGGTCAGAATTCTGGAGGTGGACATCAACCGGAAACGGATCTCTTTGTCCATGAAAAAACAGAGTTCATGACTTTTTTTGAACCTGATCCGTTGATCTCTGTTTTATGGTTCCACTTGCAAAGTTATAACCCATCAACCAAGGAGGGCAACAAATGGATTTTGGAATTAAAGGAAAAATCGCACTGGTGACTGCTTCAACCCGTGGGTTGGGAAGAGGATGTGCTGAACAACTGGCCCAGGAACACTGCCGGGTTGCTGTCTGCTCCCGCAATCAAAACCAGGCAGAACAGGCTGCCAAAGAGATTTCACAAAAAACCGGCGCACAGGTTATCGGCTTTGGTGCAGACATGAGCAGTGCCGACGATATCAATGCCTTGCTCAAACAGGTTCAAGCCGCCCTGGGAGATCCGGATATCCTTGTGACCAATGCAGGCGGACCACCGCCCGGAACCTTTGCCAGCACACCCCTGGAAGCGTATGAAAAAGCCTTGAACCTGAATTTAATGAGTGCGGTTCTTCTGATACATGGCGTAACACCGGCCATGCGATCAAACCAATGGGGACGGATCATCGCCATTACCTCCACCTCGGTGAAACAACCCATTGGAACGCTTCTGCTTTCCAATATGGCCCGCACCGGCCTGACCGGTTTTTTGAAAACCATTGCCACGGAACTGGCCCCGGACGGAATCACTGTCAATGCCATTCTTCCGGGCATCCATAAAACATCGCGCATTGATCAGCTGGCACAACACAGGGCAGATCAGGAAAATAAAACTGCAGAAGAGATCATCCGGGAAATGATGGATAACAATCCCAGCAAAACCATGGGTGATCCAATGGATTTCGGGGCAGCTGCGGTTTTTCTGGCAAGTGTTCAGGCGCGCTACATCACCGGCCAGAGCTTATTGATAGACGGCGGCGCTTATCCAGGCTTGCTTTAAATCCGGCTGCTTTGAAAAGATAATTCAAATTATGCCTAAAAAACCAACTTATACTGAGTTAGAAAAAAAAATCCGCAGCCTGGAAGCACAAATCAACCAGGAACAAATGCTGGATAAAACAGCGGGAAAAAAGGAAATGCTCCAGGCAAGCATCCTTTCAAAAACTCCCTTGTTTATGATGATCGTTGGTGCGCAAGGCAATGTGGAAATGGTAAGCAACGCACTGCTTGAATTTACCGGTCAAACCCCGGAAACCTATGTCGGCCTCAGGGGCGGAGCCTTCCTTAAATGCATTCACCATCTTGATGATCCAAAGGGCTGTGGTTTCGGCGATTTATGTAAAACCTGTAAAATCAGACAGACTGTTCAACACACAATAGATACCGGCACACCCCATTATAAAGTTGAAGCCGAGCTCGTCTCTATGGATAACCCCATGGAAAAAAGGAATCTGCTTTTATCCACTGCATTGATCAATCTTCCGGAAAAAAAAGTATTGGCCTTTATTGAAGACATTACAGAGCAAAAAATAATCGGAACCCTTTTAAAAGACCAGACAGATTTTTTAAATGCACTGATTGAAACCATCACCAGCCCTATATTTTATAAAGATTTACACGGACATTATAAAGGATGCAACAAAGCTTTTGAGGATTTTATCGCTAAACCAAGGTCGGACATAATCGGCAAAACCGTTTATGATATGGGGCCAAAAGAACTTGCGGACCAGTACCACAAAATGGATCAATGGCTCTTTAAAAATCCGGGAAAACAAAGTTACGAGTGGAAAGTGAAAACAAGTGACGGAGTTTATAAAGAGGTCATTTTTGACAAAGCCACCCTCCATGATGAATTTGGTAATGTTACAGGTCTTGTTGGTGTAATCTCCGACATTACAGATCGCAAACATTCGGAAACTCTTGTCCACAATCTTTCGCAAATGCTGATACAGGCGCAGGAAAGAGAAAGACAGATGATTTCCTGTGAACTTCATGACAGCATTGCTCAAAATCTATCTACTGTAAAATTATATTGCAATCAAATTTTTGGAGACCCGGCGTGCCTGAATAAAAACACAAAAGCCTGTTTATCGAATATGCTTGCCCTGATAGACCAAACCGTTACAGAGGTCAGGGATCTGGCCTACGACTTAAGGCCCCCCAGCCTGGATCATCTGGGGCTTGTTCATGCCCTTGAAGTATTCTGCGAAGCGTTTTCTGAAAAAAACAATATCGCAGTCGACTTTCAAGCCGCTGGAATAAAGGGATTAACACAGATCTCTGATATGGAAATCAATTTATACCGCCTGGTGCAAGAAGGACTGAACAATATCCGGAAACATGCTGCTGCGACAAAAGCAATCATAAGGCTTGTGGGTGCATATCCGCATATTATCCTTAGAATCGAAGATAATGGCAGAGGGTTTAATGTAAAAGAAAAAGAGCGTCTAATGATCAATGAAAAACGAATGGGTCTTTGGAGCATGAAAGAACGGGTCAATCTTCTTCAAGGAGAAATGACAATCCATTCACAGCCAGGCAGGGGCACACAAATCACCATCAAACTGGTTTTACAGGATAATTGAAAATGACCCAAAAAAAACGAATTCTTATCATTGACGATCATCCCCTGTTCAGGGGCGGTATTAAAGCTGTCATACAAAGTGACAGCAGATATGAAGTGGTCGGCGAAGCCGGCACGGCAAGTCAGGGTCTCAAGCTGGTAAAAGAACTCAAGGTGGATCTTGCTGTAGTGTATATTTCGCTTCCAGACTCAAACGGTTTTGATCTGATTCAAAATATTACTCAATATTCTGATGGCATACGAATTTTAGTGATGAGCATGCATGCCAGCGTAGATTATATTGTTAAAGCCTTCCAGGCGGGTGCCCTGGGCTACCTTACCAAAGAATCTGCTTCAGAAAGACTGATACAGGGGATTGAATCCGCTTTTAAAGATGAATATTTTATGGATGCTTCCGTATCCCAGCAAGTCATCAAAAAACTTGCCCAAATACCTGTTAACAAGCCTTTGACCGCTCTTAAAGGATATGATGCATTAACTCCCAGAGAACAAGAGATAATGGTCCTGGTTGTGACTGGAATGTCATCAAAACAAATTGCCGATAAACTGTATATCAGTTCCAAAACAGTTGAAAATCATCGATCCAGAATATTGCACAAGCTCAATGTCAGCAATGTATTGGACCTGGCCCGATACGCTGCCAAATTAGGGCTTGTGGATCTGGATCTGTGGAAAAAATAACGGCCATGGGCCGCCTTGGTATTTCACCTCGACCTGACCACAACAAAACATGAAAGAATTCAGTGAGTTGATCTGTTCTTTCATATAAAATTCACGATCAGCTGTCCGGCTAACAAACAACTTTTAATGGGAGATTTTCCCGTACGGGAGATTTTCCCGGCCAAAAAAGAGCCCTTCCACCCATATACGAAGCAATCAAAATCGTGTAGTAATATTCAATCATTAATCAACCATATTATTAATATTCAACGCATCAGACAAAATTTATAACGATCTCAAACATGGTTTGTTTAGATCTGCATGTGATTTTTTTTCGGCATGCCTGATGCCAACAAAACTAAATACCAGGGAGGAAGACAATGGGTATTCAAAAACAATATCTTAAAAACAGACCTGTATGCAAAGTAACATTTAAAATTCAAAAAGAAGACGGAAATGGAACAAAAGCAGTCCATCTGGTTGGCGAATTTAACAATTGGAATCCAGCCGTTACCCCAATGAAACCTCACAAAAACGGTTCATTTTCAACCACCATTGATCTTGATGTGGACAAAGAATATCAATTCCGATATCTCATGGATGGTGTAAACTGGAAAAATGATCCCAAAGCAGATACCTATAGACACTGCTCCTATGGAAATTGCGAAAATTCTGTAATTATTCTTTAAGGGTTCACTCAAAAATAAATTGATTCCCCCGGCAAAGCCGGGGGCTCACCCAGGATAGCTCTATCCTTATGCGTTTTTCCTATGCTGGTTTTGAATGGAATCAAACAGCATTGCATTTTCAATGGCAATGGCTGCCTGATGAGAAAAAATATTTAACAGCAACGCATCATCTTCGGTAAAACTTGAACCGCTATTCTTATTAATGACTTCAAGCACACCAATGAGTTTTCGTTTGGCCCTCATGGGAACACAAAGCAATGATCTGGTCTGGGCACCTGTCATATCATCAATATGAGAATAAAATCTTGAATCCTGTTTGGCATCTTCCACCAGGACATAATGTTGATTCTCAGCAACCCAGCCTGCTATGCCAACCCCTGGTGGGATTCTGATATCTTTTAACGCATCCGCGTTGGGACCGGTTGGAACGCTGAATACCAGTTCTCCGGTTTTATCATCCAAAAGCATGAGGGTACTTGCATTGGCATCGGTCACAATATTGGCATATTTCATGATCAGGGACAGGACATCAACCAGATTGACTGTTGAATTAATAATATATCCGATCTGAATAACCAGGGCAAGTTTTTCACTGCTTAACAGTCGCAACTCTCTGACTTGCCGGTTCTGCATGGCAAGAATGGGCGACAGCAGGTCTTTTGTAATATATCCCTTATCCAGCAAAACTTGTCCAAGCAGTGGAATATCTTTGTCGCTTTCCCTTACTTTTGTAACAAATTCCACAGGATTTATCCCTGGCTCAGACACATGGCCTGATACCAGACCGGTTTGAATCTGCAGGGCTTCATCCAGCTGTTCTTCGGTAATAATGCCCATGCTTCTAAGAAGGTCACCTAAAAGATGCGAATTAATATTCATAATAATACCTTTTTATTATATGATTTGATCCAAATCAGACGCTTTATATAAAACAACTGAGCTTTTTAAAAAAAACATTATGAGAGGCACTGCATTTTGTCAAGTAATGAGAAAAATAAACCGTATTTTTTCCACTGGACTCAGTTTCAGAAAAATAAATGGAATATTGCTTCAGCCAATACAATCAATTTGAATAATACTATATTTTGTCGCTTTATTTATTCCCGACACGATATGCTAAAGCGGGAAACCCGCAACCCATGCCCACGCCTCAGTGTCTTGATTTTTTGACAGAAGCGAAGGGGTAAGGCACGAAAGCCAATAAGCAATTTTGATAAAAAGGAAATCCCATGACCGAAGAATACTCAGACAGATCTGGTTTCTTATTTGAATTATACACATCAACCAAAGGAGATCCCGATGCCAAGGTTTCCATGTATGATATTGGAACCACCCTGGGCCTTGAAAAAGAAGAGGCCGGAGAAATAGCACAAACCCTTTGCATTCAGGGGCTGGCTGAATTAAAAACCCTTTCAGGCGGTATCGGGATTACCCGGCAGGGCCTTGAAGAACTCAACATAGCAGTTGGTCCGAATTCTGATTTATCCCAAATATCTCTGGGCCACGAACCTGTATTGGAGATAGACGGTGCAGGCTTTAAAGCGGCGGTACACATGGCAGAAGAGATTAAAAACAATATGGCCACACTCAAACAGGCATATCCACAGATCGAAGAAATGGTTATTGACATTAAAACCATTGAACTGCAGATGTTGTCGCCCAAGCCGAAAACCCGCATTATCCGGGAAATTTTTCGTTCAATACACGACACAATAAAAGATCAGGGGCAAGAAGAACTTTTTGCCAGACTTGAAGCCCTCATTCAATCATAAGGGATAAGACTTTACAACAACCCGACACCGGTTAAATAGGATCGAATGTGCATGGCCACCTGCCGTGTTTTTTTTACATCCGCCGGCACAATGATAATGGCATCATCCCCGGCCACGGTCCCAATCACCTGGTCAAACCCGTAATCATCAATCACCTTTGCAACCGTGGGTGCGGTTCCCGGCCGGGTATGAACCACAATCATGTGGCCGTTGTCCAGAATTTTGTGAACAAGGGTGCCGAACAATCCGCCTTCCTGTCTTACCCGCATTCCTTCCGGACGGGGTAAAGAGTAAACCGATCCCCCTTTTTCATCCACCCCCTTGATGGCATTGATCTTTTTCAATGCCCTTGAAACCGTGGACTGGGTTGTTTTGACTCCCTGCTGATGCAATACCGCCACAAGCTGCGCCTGGTTGCCTGAAATGCCCTGGGATAAAATTTGGGTTAAGTGATCTTCAATTTTCATGGATCAACACTTAACAGATTCTGCATATTTATGCAATAACTATTTTTTATGCGCATATTATACAAAATCGCTTGACTATCTCATCTTTTTTCGTATTATTAAGGCCTGATATTTTAAAAACCGATGGCAGATATGAAAATAAAGGAGTCACCCATGTCAAAAGGAAAAGTCGTTCTTGCCTATTCAGGAGGCCTTGATACCTCTGTAATATTAAAATGGTTGCTGGAACAAGGATATGAAGTGTTTGCATACATGGCCAATATCGGCCAGGAGGAAGATTTTGAAGTTGCTGAACAAAAAGCCTTGAAAATCGGTGCAACCAAAGTGTTTATCGAAGATATGAGAAAAGAGTTTGTTACGGATTACATCTTTCCTGTCTATAAAGCCAACACCATATATGAAGGCCGTTACTTGATGGGAACGGCCATTGCCCGCCCCATTATTGCCAAAAAGCAGATTGAAATTGCCAGAGAAGTGGGTGCCCGGTTTGTCTCCCATGGTGCCACAGGCAAAGGCAATGACCAGGTCAGGTTTGAGCTGTCTTATTATGCATTAAACCCTGACATAAAAGTGATTGCACCCTGGAAGGACACTGATTTTTTAAATGCCTTCAAAGGCAGAACCGATCTTCTGGAATATGCAAAAAAACATGACATCCCCACCAAGCAAACCGCATCCAAACCCTATAGCGAAGATGACAACCTGCTGCATATTTCCCATGAAGCCGGTATTCTTGAAGATCCGGGCCATGAGTGTGAAGAAAGCATCTATTCTCATACGGTTTCTCCGGAAAATGCACCGGATCAGCCCACTAAAATTAAGATCCAGTTTAAAAGCGGAATCCCGGTCAAAGTTACCAACCTTGATGACAACACCGTCAAAACAGATGCCCTGGAACTGTTTGAATACTTAAACAAAGTGGGTCGGGAAAACGGTATCGGCCGCCTGGACATGGTGGAAAACCGATTTGTGGGAATCAAATCCCGTGGAGTCTATGAAACCCCTGGCGGCACAATTTTACACCATGCCCACAAAGACATTGAAGGCATTGCCATGGATCGGGAAGTCATGCGATTAAGAGACATGCTCACTGCCAAATTTGCAGAACTGGTTTACTATGGATTCTGGTTCAGCCCTGAGATGGAATTTCTCATGGCAGCCATTGACAAGAGCCAGGAAATGATTGACGGCGAAGTCACCCTTAAACTGTATAAAGGAACAGCCTACCCAATATCCCGGACCAGCCCGTTTTCTCTGTATAATCAGGATCTGTCTTCCATGGATATTGCAGGCGGTTACAACCAGAAGGATGCAGATGGGTTTATCAAGATCAACGCCATCCGCCTGATGGCCCATCACAATATTGTCGGCAAAAAAAACAAAGGATAAAGCCCTTGGATGATATCAAAGCACAATGTCTGGAATGCGGGGGGCAGCTTTTTATCAAACGGACCTGAACAAAGGTGTATCTTTGCTGCAGGTCCTGCACAGCAAGCTATCCGGAAGACAAGTATAAAGACTTGATGGATGATTATCTTGAAGAACAACTGGCCAATGTTCCGGTGAACCGGTTGTAAGGGAGAAAACCATATTGGATTATCAGCGACTTTTAGCCGACAGAACACAACGAATGCAGGCCAACGCCATCCGTGAAATATTAAAAGTGGTTTCACAACCGGGCATTGTTTCCCTTGCGGGCGGCATCCCTTCACCCGACAGTTTTCCCATGGATATTTTTTCTTTGTTGACCCAGAAGGTGTTAACAAAATATTCATCAGCAGCCCTGCAGTATGATCTGACAGAAGGCTTTATGCCTTTGCGGGAACAGATCGCTTTGCTGCTTAAGGCCAGGGGCATTGACATCCTGCCGGATGCGGTCAACATCTGTTCAGGATCCCAGGGCATTCTGGATGCAATAGCCAAACTGCTGATCTCAAAAGGGGATAAAATTGCCCTTGAAGCTCCCACCTATGTGGGTGCCCTTTCAGCATTTAATCCCTATGAACCTGACTACATCCGCATGGATATGGATGATCAGGGTCTGATCCCGGAATCCCTGGAAGCCACCCTGAACGCCCATGCCATCAAATTTATTTATCTTGTGCCCACATTCCAGAATCCCACTGGAAGGACACTGACGCTGGAACGACGAAAAAAGATTGCCACCATTATACAGAGCCACAATGTTCTGCTGTTGGAAGATGATCCCTACAGTGCCTTAAGGTACAAAGGTGAGGACCTGCCCGCCATTAAAACCCTGGCTCCGGATCATGTCATTTACGTCAGTACCCTGTCTAAAATTTTTGCTCCGGGATTGAGAATCGGATTTTATGCAGCACCAGCCTTTATCAGTAAATGGCTGGTCCTGGTCAAACAGGGCGTGGATCTTCATACCAGCACCTTTAATCAGGCGCTGGCTGCCGAATATCTTGAAGGCAATTTTCTTGAGCATCATCTGCCCAAAATCATCAGCCTGTATCGGCCCAGACAGGCAGCCATGCTCAATGCCATTGAAAAAAGATTCCCTGCAGCGTTTGCATGTTCACCGTCAGACGGAGGGATGTTTTTGTGGGTGACCGGGCCCAAAGGGTTTGACATGATGGAATTGTATCACAGATCCATCAAAAACGGTGTGGCCTTTGTTCCGGGAAAATTCTTTTATTCAGATCCATCCGAAGGGATTGAAACCATGCGGTTAAACTATACCATGGCTGATGAGCAAACCATTGAAAAAGCGATTGGGATACTTGCAGATACCATTCAGGAGATACCGCAATAAAAAAACCATACATCAAAGACACGCATAAGGTATCACAAGCGGTTATCTTTATTTAGTGTCTGACCGAAAACTTGAAAATTTTTTCGAGTACAAGGCAGGCGAGAATTTTAACCGGAAGGCTCGAAGAGGAGCTAATGCTCAAATACATTGAGTATTTTGAGGATTAAAATTTGCAGCCCAACGCAGTAAGCAGGAAAATTGGCGGTTTTCGGTCGGGCACTATTTAAGACCATGCCTGCGCAAAATCCCCCGGAACTGGTCATAGGTGACCCCTAATTTTCTGGCGGCCTGTTTCTGGTTGTACCGGGTTTCTTCAAGGGCCTGGGTCACAAGATAGATTTCAATTTTCCCCATGGCCTCTTTGAACGATATTCCATCCATTGCAGCCATTAAACCATTTAATGAATTTTCTTTTGCGCGGCTGCCTGTTAAAGAGATTGGGTTCTGAGTCAATGAGCCGGGGCCATCCATTCTTATTTGTCTTTCACCCCTTGGTTCTTCCAGGCCTTTCCCATAGGGATTAACAAACGGATCAAAGGAAATCTGATTAATCCTGCCATGATCAGACTTATAAACAGCCCGTTCAATAACATTTTTCAATTCTCTGATATTGCCCGGCCATGAATAGTCTTCCAGCGCTTTTATGGCTTTCCCCGATATGGTTGGGCTCTGCTCATGTTCCAGCTCAAAAGCCATGCGGGATGCAAAATGATTGGCCAGAATCGGTATATCCTCACGCCTGTGGCGCAAGGGCGGTACATAGATCACCTCAAAAGAAAGCCGGTCTAACAGATCCTGTTTAAACTGACCCGATTTAGCCATGGCCGAAAGCTCTGCATTGGTAGCAGCCACAATCCGGACATCCACATGAATGGGGATTGAAGACCCCACCCGCTCAAAACTGCCATATTCCACCACCCGTAAAATCTTTTCCTGAACCTCCATGGGAATGGTGCCAACTTCATCCAAAAACAGCGTTCCGCCTGAAGCGGTTTCAAACCGGCCTGTTCTTTGAAAAACAGCTCCGCTGAATGCCCCTTTTTCATAGCCGAACAATTCAGATTCAATCAGGGTCGGTGTTAATGCGGCGCAATTGAGGGTGACAAATGGTTTTTCCCACCGCCTGGATAAAAAATGAATGCGGGAAGCTGCCAGTTCTTTTCCAGTGCCCCGCTCGCCCAGGATCAATACTGGTCGGTCAATGGGCGCTACTTTGGAGATCTGCTCTTGAAACTCGATAAAAGATTCAGACTGTCCCAGCGCTTCGGTCATTGGGACAGGATGACTGCGAGTTTGATTTTGTTCTGACACCTTTGCGCTCCTGTCTGAAAAAATAGCATTATAGTTTATAAACTGGTCAATATAACCAATAATTGGTTTTATTACCACAGGTCTGTTTTCATTGTCAAGCAAATAAATAATTAAAATTATTGACTATTTTTAAAAATTTACACGCTGGCACGCAAAATGCTATTTACTAAATTATTAAGACATAGAAGCCGGTTAAAACAAACAGGACCAAAGCAACCAAAACCATAAGGGGAACAATAATGGGAATATTCACACGTTTCAAAGACATCATCGCTTCCAACATCAATGCCATGCTGGATGAAGCAGAAGATCCGGAAAAATTAATCAAGCTCATGATCCGGGAAATGGAAGACACCCTGATTGAGCTCAAATCCTCCTGTGCCAATACCATTGCCAACCAGAAAAAAACCCAGAGATTTTTAGACGAAATCCAGCAAAAAGAAGCGTTCTGGAATAAAAAAGCTGAGCTGGCCGTTAAAAAAGGAAAAGATAACCTGGCCAGGCAGGCTCTGGGTGAAAAACGGCTCTACAGCCAGAAAGCCGAGGCCATTGAAATTGAAACCCAGGAACTTGGGGCCATTATCGAACAATACCAGGATGACATACAAGAACTTGAAGACAAGCTTAAATCAGCCAGGGAAAAACAGCGCATGCTGGTGCAGCGACACATTCGGGCCACCCACAAAAAAAAGGCTCACAAGGAAATCCAACGGGCAGGCAGCGTTGAAATCATGCAAAAATTTGACGAGCTTGAAAATCAGATCGAACGGATGGAAGCTGAGGCAGATCTGGTCAACTATGGCCGACACGCTTCTTTAGAAGAAGAGTTCAATGCCCTGGAAACAGATGATGAAATAGAAGCTGAACTTGACCGGATAAAATCCTCCCAATCTTCAAAAAAGAATGGTACAACTGATGTATAATTCACCCCGAAACCATCAACCCCAAACCCATCAACATGGAGCAAACAGATTATGACTGGTGCACTTATCATTGGCCTTTGTATTGGCGGTGCAATCCTTCTGATCGCCACATTGGGCTTAATTCTCATCGGCATTATCAGAGCATCTAAAACAGGTGGCCTGTCTCAAAAAGACAAACTTTCCCAGGCCGAAGAGGCCAAGATGATCCAGGACATCTATCATGGATTATCCAAAATGGAAGAGCGGGTTGAAGCGCTTGAAACCATACTGATTGAACGCCAAAAAAAGGATTTCACACATGAAAAGATATAATCAAAACCGACAAAAATTCAGATTCAACCAATGCAAAGACAGGGGCAGTTCAATGAGGAACCGCCTTGTAAGCCTTTCATCCGGCCAGGGAATATACCGGTCCAGAAAAGGCCTTTTTATGGGAGTCTGCCGGGGTCTTGCCGATCATTTTAATTTCAGTGTTTTATGGTTTAGAATCATCGTCATTGTCCTGTTTATGTTTACCGGCTTCTGGCCCGTAGGTGTCATGTATATTGTTGCCGGCCTGATCCTGAAAGTTGAACCGGTCTCTCCTTTGCATGATGAAAAAGATCAGGAGTTTTACGATACCTATACCCATTCAAGAGAGTCTGCCATTCAACGGGTCAGACGAAAATTTGAAAACATCGAGCGCAGGATCCAGCAAATGGAGCACACTGTCACATCAAAAGAATTTAACTGGAAGTGACATCCTCCCCCACCTGAAGGAAGGGGCTTTGCGGTGCTTTGGATAAATTATTTTTTTCAGCAACGACCTTCAAAGGGCTGTTGGTTCAATCCGACAGCCCTTTGAATCATATTCCCCAGACCAGGACAACATAGGTAACAACAACAGAGCCCAACACCGGAACAATAATCCCGCCCCGCCACCATCCCATAGCCAGAGCAAACAAAATACCGCCCAGCGCTGCCAGCGGCATCTCAGGCGTTGCGCTGAATACTCCGGGAACAATCAACGCCCCGATGGCGGCAACAGGGATACACTTTAAAAATGCATCCAGCCGGGGTGGAATTTTTTTGTTCTTTAACAATAAAAATGGGGCAAGCCTTGGCCCATAGGTAACTGCTGCCATGCCGAATATAATCAATACAATATTATTCACAGTCTTATTCCTCCATGGGCGGTGCTATCAAAAAGGACCCGATAAACGCAATCACCACGATACACACAATGATAGACCATCCTTTGGGCAGAATATCCATCCAGATCAAAATTGCATTCAAAACTCCGGATGTCACAGCCAGCAGCCATGATGCCATTGAGCGTTTGATTTCCGGCAAAAGGATGGCTAAAAGCAGGGCATAAAGCGCCACCCCCATGCTTTTGCTCACCATTTCAGACAAAAACCCACCCGTGATATAACCCAAAACAGTGCCAGACACCCAGCCGGAATATGCAGAAAATTGAAGCGCCAGGACATACCCTTTGGAAATCTCGCCTTTTTTAAAAGAAAGAACGCTGAACACTTCATCGGTCACGCCAAAGGCAATAACAGCAAGATATCGCCTTGATATCTGCTTTAGCCGGTTGTAAAGGCTGGCGCTCATCAGAAAATGCCTGAAATTCACCAGCAGGGTGGTTAAAATTATCCCCCCCGGCCCCATGCCGGTCATCAAAAGGTTCAGCGCAATAAATTGACTGGCACCGGCAAACACGACAGCTGAGAACAAAACACTCTCAAAAAGGGCAAGCCCACACCCCTTGGCCAATATCCCAAATGCCATGGCTGCCGGAAAATATCCTATAAATATCGGGATGCCTGCTTTTATGGCATCTTCTATCGGCCTGGTCATATTTTTTATCATCCTTAAACAAGAAAATATGTTCTATACATCATTTTCTTTTTGCACCATATATAATTATTCTGATTTTGTAAAAAAAATCATTGACACCCTATCATATAAATGAGATGAATGACTATTCATTTTTTTAAATAGGATTAAAAGCATATGATTTATTTTTTTACAATAAAC
>JBDRPM010000041.1:0-11908 GCA_043827005.1 Pseudomonadota bacterium
TTACATTTTGAAAGCCGATTCATCCTGTCCTGCTGCGTTGTGTAAATTCGGCATATTCCCGATATGCCTGCATTTCCACGCCTTGCAGGCCAGGCGACTCGACTCCCAAAATTGGTAATTTATTTTTGAGTGAACCCTAAGGATAAAAGCCAGGTGTTGAAAGGGATCATAGACCAAACAAGGGAAGGGTTTCAAAGCCTGTGAGACGAACGGACAAAAAAAGGGGGTGAAGGGGTTTTTTTCAGGGATGGAACGGATCAGGATACCGAGGCTGTTATCTGATACAACTCAAGGCTGCTGCTGGGTAATGCAATGGATATTGCCCCCACCCAGAAGGATTTCTTTTGCCTGCACCCCCACTACTTTTCTTTCCGGGAAAAGAGACTGAACAAGGGCAAGGGCATCAGCATCACGGGGATCATCAAACACAGGCATGACAATGCCTTTGTTTGCGATATAAAAATTGACGTATGAGGCAGCCAGTCGGGTTCCAGGCTCTCTTGGCGCAGCATGCCCGCTTTGCTCTATGCTGCTGCTTTCTTCTCTGCTGATATACAGGGGACCGGGCTGATGAATCTTGTGAACAGACAAGGGCCTGCCTTTGGCATCCCGGGCACTGGATAACCGTTCCAAAGCAGAGCAAGAACGTTCATACTGGGGATCAGAAGTATCGTCGGTCCAGTGAAGCAGGACCTGGCCGGGTTTTATAAAACAGCATAAATTATCCACATGACCATCGGTTTCATCCATATACACCCCCTGATCAAGCCAGATGATTTTTTCAACCCCTAGATACTCTCTTAACAAAAGCTCAATTCGGGTTTTTGACAGGGACGGATTCCGGTTGGGATTTAAAAGGCATTGTTCTGTTGTGATCAGGGTACCGTCTCCGTCGGTATGAATGGAACCGCCCTCAAGGATAATGCCGGGCTTGTATCTGCCTGTCTTCTGATTTTCCAGAACAGCGGCTGCCACTTTTTCATCTTTGTCCCAGGGAAAATACAGGCCGCCGTTCAAGCCGCCCCAGGCATTAAACTCCCAGTCAATGCCCCGGACGTTCCCATTTTGATTTGTTACAAAGGTGGGCCCGACATCCCGCATCCAGGCATCATCAGACTCCATTTCAACAATGGTGATGTTTGACGGCAAAAGACTTTCAGCATTTTTCAATTGCCTTTTAGAAACCCCCATGGACACGGGCTCAAATTCAGATATGGCCCGGGCAACACCTGCAAACGCTTTCTGGGCAGGTGCTGCGCCAAGCCGCCAGTTATCTTTCCGTTCCGGCCAGAGCATCCAGCAACGAGAGTGCGGTTCAAATTCCCCCGGCATCCAGAAGCCGTCCTGACAGGGGGTTGTGGTCAATATAGGTGTCATGCCATCCGGGTTAATGGGATTTTGCTCTTGTCCATGCCTGATCCACCATCTTGTTGTCTTTCCCAAGGTCTTTGACAAAGGAAAGGGTCTTCATAATTTCAGGTGTCGGCCAGATACCGGGATTGTCCAGATCCTCTTTGTTCAAAAAAGGAATGGCTGCATCATTGGGGGTTGCATACTGGTTGTAATTGGAAAGAGATGCTCCCACCCTGGGTTCAAGCACCCAGTTGATCCATTGATGAGCTGCATCCAAATTGGGTGCCTTTGCCGGAATACACATGGAATCCAGCCAGATTTCACTGCCTTCCTTTGGAACGATAAATCCGTATTTTTCAGGTTCCTTGGAAACGGTCTGGATGGCATCTCCGTTATACACAATGGCTGCGTCGGCAACCCCTGAAATGACATCGTTTTTTCCGCCCACCCCTCCTTTGAATCCGAGGCATTCTTTGCGTTTTTTGGTACTGATCAGAAGGTCAGACGCCTGTTTGAGTTCTTTGGGATTGACGGAATTAAAATCATATCCCAGATACAAAAGCGTAATTCCAAGCATTTCTCTGACCGAATCCATCAGGTAAAATGAACCTTGGCTTTTGGCAGGATCAAACACAATGGCCCAGGAATTTACATCACTGTCTTTTAATTTTGATTTATTATACATCAGGCCAATGGTCCCCCACTGCCATCCCACGGAATATTGATTGCCCTTATCAAAAAAAGTCTGGGTAAATTTAAGCCCCAGATTTTTCAGGTTTGGTATTCTGGCATGGTCCAGAGGGGTTAACAGCTTTAAGGCCATCAGGGTCGGCATGATAAAATCGGACGGAATAATAATATCATATTGCCCAAGGCCGCCGGCCTGGAGCTTTGCCAGCATCTCCTCATTGGATTCATACATATCCAGATGCACCTTGATGCCGGTTGCTTTTTCAAATTCCTGGGGCATATTTTCTTCATCCATGTATTCAGACCATGTGAAAATTCTCAGCTCTTTGTTACCACCCCATGCTGATCCGGACAAAAGTATCAGAGCGGCCATTATCATAAATATTGTTTGCTTCATTTTTTTTTCTCCTTTATTTGAATAAATGCCTGTACGTCTGACAATCCATTTTTTATGTGTTGTTTGTCTTTTTTATATATTGTTTGCTTTTCTGGTCACCCGTTCCATGCAGATCACCATTACAACGGTCACCAGCAGAACAAGGGTTGAAAGTGCGTGAATCTGGGGGGTTACCACCCTTCTGACAGCTGCATAGATATAAATCGGAAGTGTTATGGAATCCGGACCTGCTGTAAAAAAACTGATGACAAAATCATCCAGGGACAGGGTGAATGCCAGCATGGCCCCGGCAACAATGCCGGGCATGAGCAGCGGCAGCGTCACCTTTCGCAGCAGATAGGTCGTACCGGCATACAGATCTCTTGCTGCTTCTTCAACATCTTTGCCGATACTGGCCAGGCGGCTTCGAACCACCAGTGTCACAAATGCGGTCTGAAACGTAATGTGGGCCAGAATCATGTTGAGCAGCCCAGGCTCAAACGCTGAGGACAGCTTGCGAAGAAAGCCGAAGGCAACCACCATGGCAGCGGCAAAAATAATATCCGGGATAATTACCGGCAGGTGGATAATCAAATCAAAGGTTGTGTTTATTTTCCTGGGCCAGGGAAACCGGTCCATGCCAATGGCCAGAATGGTTCCCAAAAGGGTGGACACAAGGGTGGATACAACGGCCAGAACCAGGGTATTCCAGGCGGCATGAAGAATCTGTTCATTCTGGAACAGCTTTAAGTACCAGTCCAGGGTAAACCCCTTCCACACCAGGCCGTATTTGGTATTATTGACTGAAAAAAAAGCCACCGCCATCAGGGGAAGATATAAAAACCCCATGGTGGCAACGGCAAACAGACTCACCAGCAGATTTATTTTTTTCATAATAACACAATTTCCCTGTTTCTTCTCTTGTACAGATACAGGCTGAACATGGTCAATACCATCAGCCCCATGCTGATGGCAGCGCCAAAGGCCCAGTCCCTGCTGGCCCCGAACTGCTGCTGGATCAGGTTTCCCACGAGCATGTATTTTGCTCCGCCAAGAAGATCCGGAACCACAAACATGCCCATTGCCGGTACCAGTGTGAGAATAATGCCAACCGACAGACCGGGTAGCGTCTGGGGCAGGATGGCATGCATGAATGTACGGTAATTGGATGCATACAGATCCTGGGCTGCTTCCACCAGGGTCCAGTCCAGCCGTTCAACACTGGAAAAAAGCGGCAGGGCCACAAAGGGAAGAAACATGGAAACCATACCCAAATATACGGCAAACGCACCCGGATACAGCGGCATTCCCGGAGAAATAAATCCCAGAAAAGCTGCCAGTTTGGCCAGGGGCAGTTCCGGGGCCAGAATCAGAAACCAGGCATAGGTGCGGATCACCATGTTGGTCCAGAACGGAATGATGATAATGGTCAGCCATAAATACCGTGTCCTTAACGGTTTTCGGGCAATAAAAAAACACAGGGGATAAGAGAGGAGAACAGATAAAATCGTTGTAACAACCGCCACCCATACCGAGCGCAGCAGAATATAAATATAATCCGGGGTCCAGCCGAATATACCGTATCCGATCAGCCGGTTATAATTTTCCAGGGAAAATTCCCATACCAGCTCGCCATAGTTGCCTCGGCCGGCAAAACTGACCACAACCAGAATCAGACCGGGCAGAACCAGAAGAAAAGTCAGCCATAACAATCCCGGAGCCAGAAAAAGAAGACCCCGTTTCATCAGTTTTTCCCCGGTGATCAGTTCTCCGTACCAGATCATCAGCTTATTCATTGAGCACCGCCATCTCTTTGGGTGCCATATCCAGCCAGAGTTCATCCCCGACCCGGACATTTTTATACGTGCTTGTCCGAAGTCTGATGGGACCGGGGCTCAGCCAGATATCCAGATTGGTCCCCCGGTAGATGATCTCTGTGACCGTTGCCCTGAGACCGTTCTTTGCAGGTTCTGTATCAGAAATTCTGATCCATTCCGGCCGTATGGCAATCACCCCTTTTTCCCAGGAAGGCGGTTTTTCCAGTTCAAAAGTCCCGATATCAGTATAAAATTTACCATCATGAAACCGACCCTCAATCAGATTGGCGGTTCCTAAAAATTCAGCAACAAACTTATTTTTAGGGGAATCATACACCTGCTCAGGTGTACCAAACTGAACAATCTTTCCATCCTTCATGACAGCAATCCTGTCCGACACCACAAGAGCTTCATCCTGGTCATGGGTCACAAGGATAAAAGTCTGCCCAAGCTTTTGCTGTAAATGCCTGAGTTCCACCTGGACCTGGGCCCGAAGTTTTGCATCCAGAGCAGACATGGGCTCGTCAAGAAGAAGAACCTTAGGTTCATTAACCAGGGCGCGGGCAAGGGCTACCCGCTGATTCTGTCCTCCGGAAAGCTGGTGCGGAAAGCGCTTGATCATCTGTCCAAGTTCAAGCATATCCACTGCTTTTTTTACCCGTATATCAACTTGCGGCCCTGGAATTTTCCGGGAACGAAGCCCAAATGCAATATTTTCAAAAATGTTTAAATGGGGAAACAGGGCATAGCTTTGAAAAACTGTATTAATATGGCGCTTGATTGCCGGAAGACCTGTGATATCTTCACCTTCCAGAACAATACGGCCGGAATCCGGCAGTTCAAGCCCTGCTATCATGCGAAGCAGAGTGGTTTTACCGCATCCGGAAGGACCCAGCAATGTAAAAAATTCTCCGGAATGAATTTGCTGGGACACATCCTGCACGGCTTCTACCATGCCATATGTTTTGTTAATCCCCTCAAGATTTAAACCCTTCATATTTAGTTACCATATCCTTTTTATGTATAATTATCGTCCGTTATTAAACAGATTTTCTGAACATTTCAATATAAATTTAAAATGATGCTTTTTTGATTAAAATTTTCTTGTACAATTTTAAATAAAAAGAATAAACTCCTTTTAAATTTTTACAACAATAAAGGTGCATAAAATGAATGAGCTTTTGCAAGAAGATCCCGACCCTCCGCTGAGCAGTGATTTATCATCGATTGAGGTCGTGCTGGAAACAGAAACCACGACCATCCAGTTATATAAAAAAAATGACAGCCCCCATTCAGATTTTAATGTCATTACCCCTCAGACAGCATTATTCAAAGAAAAATTTTTCCCCAAGACTTCGGAAAAGCAATGGAACAGCTGGAGATGGCAGATTCAGAACAGCTATACCAATTTTAAAAAACTTTCTGAATTTTTAGATATCCGGAATATTGATAATTTTGATTTTCTGGCAAAATCCAGAAAACTTCCCTTACGCATCACGCCATACTACGCCAGCCTTTTGTATGAAAAGCCGGCAGATTATGCCTTGATCAAATCGGTTGTGCCCAACAAGCAAGAACTTGTGATCTCTCCGGGAGAAGAAGCTGATCCTTTGCATGAAGAATCCATGTGCCCGGTGGTAAATCTGGTCCATCGCTACCCTGACAGGGCATTGCTGCTGTCCACGGGATTCTGTTCTGTGTACTGCCGGTATTGTACCCGGTCTCACATGGTTTTAAAAGATAAAAAACATTATGGTGTAAAAGCCTGGGAAAACTCCATTGACTACATCCGGAACAATCCCCGGATCAGGGATGTGATCATTTCCGGCGGTGATCCTCTGACCATGCCGGATAAACATATTGAATTTTTGTTATCATCCTTGCGGGCCATCCCCCATGTTGAAATTATCAGGCTTGGAACAAAGGTTCCCATGGTTCTTCCCCAGCGGATCACCAACAAACTGACAAGAATGTTAAAACGATACCATCCGCTGTTCATGAGTATCCATGCAACCCATCCGGATGAAATAACACCTGAAGTCATTGAAGCCTGCCGCCGGCTTGCCAATGCAGGAATCCCCATGGGAAGCCAGACGGTTCTGCTCAAAGGCGTAAACGATACCGTCGAAATCATGAAATCACTGATGCACAAGCTTTTAAAAGTAAGGGTCCGGCCGTATTACATCTATCAATGCGACCCGATTCCCGGGTCTTCTCATTTTAGAACCCCTGTGGAAAAAGGACTTGAGATTATTCAGGGGCTGCGCGGATTTACCAGCGGATATGCCATCCCGCACTATGTGATTGATGCACCCGGTGGCGGGGGCAAAATTCCGCTGCTGCCGGAATATTATCAAGGCCGTGATGGTGACAATATTATTTTGAAAAATTTTGAAGACAAAACCTTTAAATATTACGACCCCTTTTAATGGCCATCTTTAAAATACGGAAGATAACCGATACTTATCTTCCATCCAATTCAGCGGCAATCAGCCAGGTGTTTGACATCTTAAGGACTCATTTTCCTCTGGTAAAAGAAGAGAAAATCAATGAAATCCTTGAACAGATGAAAAATCCGCTGAAATACAAATTTTCCGCCAGTTTGTTTATTGCAGAAGATGGCAGATCCAATGTCAAAGGATTTGCCATCTTTTTGTACCTGCCGGATAAAAACTTCTGTTATCTGGATTATCTGGCGGTAAAACCCGGCCGAACCTCATCAGGCGTGGGCGGTTCCATCTATGCCCGGCTGAGAGAAGAAGCGCACATGCTCAAAGCCATCGGGATTTTTATGGAATGTCTGCCCGATGATGAACAACTTTGCAGGGACAAAAGCCAGATCCGGCAGAACCGGGCAAGACTGGCTTTCTATGAGCGGTATGGGGCACGACCCGTCATCAATACAAAATATGAAACCCTGGTCAATCCGGAAGATGACTGCCCGCCTTATCTGGTTTATGATGATCTGGGCACCAGTACCAGACTGTCCTCACACCAGACCAGAAAAATTATCAGGACCATTCTGGAGCGCAAGTACCCGGACTACTGCCCTGAAGACTATATTAAGATGGTGGTCTCATCGGTTCGGGACAATCCAGTCAAACTGAGAGACTATCAATACACAGCCGACGAAAGGCCCATTGAAAAAAACAATGGGGTTGACGATGAAATTGCACTGATTGTCAATGACAAACATGACATTCATCATATCAAGGAGATTGGCTATATTGAGTCCCCTGTCCGGATCAAAAGTATTTTAAAGGAAATCCAAAAACTCAATGCATTTAAACTCAGGCCCTCCAGAGGGTTTGCCGATAAATACATCACCCAGGTTCATGACAGCAAATATTTTAACTACTTTAAAACCGTCTGCAATAAACTGCCCGAAGGAAAATCCATTTATCCCTATGTGTTTCCGGTTCGGAACAAAATCCGGCCCCCCCATGACTATTCAGTGCTTGCCGGATATTATTGCATCGACACCTTCACGCCCATCAATAAAAATGCGTTTCTGGCCGCACGGGCCGGGGTAAACTGCGCCCTGACCGGAGCCGAACTGCTGCTTGAAGGGTATCATGCTGCCTATGCCCTGGTCAGACCGCCGGGGCATCATGCGGAAAGAGATGTGTTCGGCGGGTTCTGCTATTTTAACAATGCCGCCATTGCTGCCAATTTTCTATCAAAATACGGTAAAATAGCTATTTTAGATCTGGACTATCACCATGGAAACGGTCAGCAGCAGATTTTTTATGATCGAAAGGATGTGTTTACCCTTTCCATCCACGGCAACCCTTCTTTTGCATATCCCTATTTTTCTGGCTTTGCCGATGAAATCGGTGAGAAAGACGGGCAGGGATTTAACATGAATTTCCCCCTAAAAGAAGCGATGACTGGCAGCGAATACCTGATTTATCTGAAAAAAGCCATCAAGGTCATCAAGGCCTTTAATCCGGATTATCTGGTGATAAGCCTTGGATTTGACCCGGCAAAAGGAGATCCCACCGGCACATGGTCGCTGACCTCAAAAGATTTTGAAAATAACGGGGCTGAACTGGGCAAGCTGAGTTTCTCGATATTATTTGTCCAGGAAGGCGGCTATAAAAACAGAACCCTGGGTGGAAATGCCAGGCATTTTTTCCAGGGATATTTATCAACAGGAAAGGTTAAAAAATGATGAAAATCGGACTCACTTATGACCTGCGATCAGATTACCTGAGCCAGGGATATTCTTTGGAAGAAACCGCAGAATTTGACAAGGAAAGCACCATTGAAGGAATCGAGCAGGCCATTGAACAGGCAGGCTTTCAAACCGAACGTATCGGTCATGCCCGGCATCTGATGAAAGCGCTGTTGGAGGGCAAAACCTGGGACCTGGTATTCAATATTGCCGAAGGCCTGTACGGGGAAGGCCGGGAATCCCTGGTTCCGGCCCTGCTGGATGCTTATCAGATCCCCTATGTGTTTTCAGGTCCGGTGACCCTGGGCATTGCGTTAAACAAAGCCTTTGCCAAACAGGTGGTCCGGGACAGCGGTGTCAACACCCCGGCATTTCATGTGGTGTCCTGCATGTCAGACATACAGGATATTCAACTGGGATATCCATTGTTTGCAAAACCCATTTCCGAAGGAACCGGAAAAGGAATTGATACCGCATCGGTCATTGAGACAAAAAATCATTTGGAAACTGTCTGCGCCCTTGTGCTTGAAAAATTCAACCAGCCGGTCCTGGTGGAAGAGTTTTTGCCGGGCAGAGAATTTACGGTCGGTGTTCTGGGCAGTGGTCAGGACGCTTTTGTACCCGGAGCCATGGAGATTGTTTACAAGGCTGATACGGAAAAGATCTATTCCTACAGCAACAAGGAAAATTATGTTGAGGTGGTGGATTATGTGCCTGTTACAGGACAAATGCTTGAAGAATGCCAAAAGGTGGCGCTCAATGCCTGGCGGGCGCTCAACTGCCAGGACGGCGGCAGGATCGATGTCAAAATTGACCGGAACGGGAACTTAAGCTTTATAGAGGTCAATCCCCTGGCCGGACTGAATCCGGTGACTTCCGACCTGCCGATCCTGTGCCGGTTAAATGATTTCTCATACCAGCAGATCATTGATGCCATTTTAAAATCAGCCATGAAAAGGCATTTTAACCAATGAACAAAAAACTGGTCATCCTTTCCAATCAAATTATCAGCAACACCCCGGATGAAGTTGATGTGATCCGTCAACGGGATCTGGTCAAAACTGCCTGCGAGAAATTAAACTGGCAGGTGGTCTGCCATACAGTCGGTCATCAGGTAATGGATGATTTGGACAGGGTCAGGCAGGAACAGCCAAATCTGGTGTTTAACCTTGTGGAAGCGGTCTGGGGCAAAGGGGAATTGATTTATTTTGCCCCGGCTCTCTTGAATGCGTTAAAGATCCCCTATACCGGCGTGCCCCTGGATGCCCTGTTTGTGACCACCCATAAGGTTATGGCAAAAAAATGGATGCGGTTTAACCAGCTTCCCACGGCAAATTTTTTTTCCACCCATGAACTGGATCAGCTGGATGCTGCAAAGACCTATATTGCCAAACCCATCTGGGAAGAAGCCTCTGTGGGAATCACAACAGATTTTATTTTTACCCTTTCAGAAACAGACAAGCTTGAAAAAATTCGTCAATTGCCTGCATCCCACTATTTTGTAGAAGAATTTATTAACGGCAGAGAATTCAATATCAGCATGCTGACCCATAAAAATGGTGTTGAAATCCTGCCCCCGGCTGAAATCATGTTTTCCGACTATTTTTACGACAAACCCAAAATTGTCGGGTACAGCGCAAAGTGGGATGAGAACAGTCTGGAGTATCAGCACACCAACCGAAGGTTTGATACCCTGAAAGACAACCCGGCATTAGAAGAAAACCTGATTTCCGTGTGCCGACAGTCCTGGAAAGCGTTCAACCTGAAAGGATATGCCCGCATTGATTTCAGGGTGGATGCACAGGACAACATTTTCATACTGGAAATCAATGGAAACCCCTGTATTTCACCGGACAGCGGGTTTGTTGCAGCAACCGGACATGCCGGGTATTCTCATGAAACAATGATCAACAGAATTCTGGAAGATATCAATTAACATCATGAAATTTAGAAAAACATTAAACCAAAGCGATATTGTACAGGTCACAGATATACTGAATTCTTCAGGATTTTTTCACGATTATGAAATCGATATTGCCCAGGAACTGGTACAGGAAAATTTATCCAAAGGCGAAGACAAAAGCGGCTATATTTTTATCATTGCCGAAAAAGAGGACACACCGGTAGGGTTTGTCTGCTATGGCAAAACACCCTGCACAGCTGACAGCTTTGATCTGTACTGGATAGGGGTTCATCAGACACAAAAAGGCTGCGGCATTGGCAAAGCCTTGATGGACCTGGCCCAGAAGGATATCAAACGCCTGGGCGGCAAAAACATCTGGATTGAAACCTCGTCCAGCCCGCTCTACGAGCCGACACGATTGTTCTATCTGAAAACAGGATATCGGGAGATGGCCCGGCTGCCCAACTTTTACGGCCACAACGACAACAAGATCATTTTTCTAAAAAGTCTGTGACCCTGGTGCCGCTTATTCTGTCAAAGATCAGTGGGTGAAAATTCATTACCCGGCATACTCAAGATCAACAGCCCGGCACTTCATCATAAACCATGCCTGCACGCAGTGTAATGATCCGCTCGATCATTTTGTCCAACGTGTTCATATCCTTATCTTCACTCCCATACCCCGATTTTTACCGGCCGTTGAATCAAGGCCTTGCGCCGCATATGGCCGGTCATAAATCTGTTCAAGTCCTGCTGGAAGCGCTTTTGATTTTTAATGAGTGAATACGCTTCATGCATATCGACAAGGGCGGAACAGACTTGGTCATAGGCCAGTCCCGACCCTCGACCTCAGTTCTGAAGTTACATTATCCGTTATACCCGCAGACACCGGTCCTGGGTGAATTAACCACCCTCAGGAACATATCTTCTCCACAATCATGCCCTTTGGGACAATTTGCACATAGCCATCCGGAGTCTCCATCCCAGCTACACTCGGTGCAGATGAGCTCAGCCGGAGCTTTGCCGCATTGGTCACAAGGGATATGCGGTTGACTGTTTCTTGCCAAAATATAGATCAAAATTACCGAACATCTTTGATGCCACTATATATCGTGAAGGGAACAGACCTGTTCCAATGACGTCATAAAATCCGGCTGATATCTGGGGAAAAAATTCATTTTCTTTTATTAAAACAGCCCGCATGCCTGCGCTTTTATCTTTTGTGTCGCCATACCCATAACCGGGGAAGGCTTCTATGGTATTGGTTTTGGTAAACTGGCCATGGAATTCGAATCGATCAAAAATTCCTATGGCACCACCATAATATGCCCAGGGGTCTGCTGTGCCTATTTTTAAACGAACAGCCCAGTCGAGCAGAACCCGGGCAGTGGGCATGTTTAAAATACCGGTATATGACTGAAGCGAACCCAGCGCCTGGGCATTTGATTCCCAGGCGCCGGCATTTACAAAGCATCCAAATATGGCAAGCAGAATGGAGCTGACAATAAAAATTGGGTTACAGCGCAAGGAAAAGAGTTACTCCATTCTTTTGAAGGATAGGGTTCAGAATCGGCCGCTTTTTCAGCTTAACA
>JBDRPM010000042.1:0-9198 GCA_043827005.1 Pseudomonadota bacterium
TTCAGACACGATGCAACCTGACTTTAAACGTCTGCCGTTAAAGGACTATTTAACGCCGGACACGATATTGCCGGTGAAGCCTTCTTTTTTTAAAGACAAGAAAGCATTTTGGGAATTTTTATCACACCAGCAGGAGAGTCATGACGTCAAAGGATTTGTTTTGGAAGGTCATAATCCTGGTATTGAAAACTGGCTGAACAATGAAACCTCTGATCTGTTTTTCAGTGTATCAAAATCAATGGATGATATCGATGTTTTGGATAAATCTGAGAATCAACACGCACAATACCCATCATGCCTTAAAATGGTTTGCTGGGACAGTCTGCAAAAAGAAACTCGATTCAAGGTGCAATCCTTATGGGATTTATCCAAGCTGGGCGTATGGAACCATGTCAAAATTTTTGGAGAAACACGGATAGAACTTAAGAAAGATCTGTTTTCGTTTATTGCTTCCAATCCCAATATTGCTCATTCTTTTGAAAATCAGGATGGCAGGAGCAGTTTTCATCAATCTGATAAATTCTGGATTGATCTTAAGTTCCAGCCATACGCCAAGGTTGAGCAGCTTTTCGGGGAACCGTTTTGGAAAATTTTGCAGGACCCGGTATATCTTTTGCTGTATTTGAACAAATATGGCAAAAAAGATCTGTTTTGTATGCGGGCAGATACCAGGGAACAATCTGTGAAAAGCCTTGGCAGCTGTATCCGGTATCATTTTAAAAAACCGGGTGACCTGAATGGAAGCTATCTTGATGAAATATGCAGGATGGTTGAAGCTGGCGGCTCGGTTGATACAAAATATGTCCGTTATAATCTTGAAAGAGCCCATTTAATCGGATATGCAATGGAAAATGGGGTTATTGTAGGAAATTCGAGTTTAAAACACCCAAGAGAAGAATTCATACAAAGGATCAATCAGATTACCGGCATGGATTTCACCCATTTTCTTGAAAGGGGATATACCTCTGTAAGGCCTGAATACAGAGCTCTCGGAGTTGGCGCAAAACTTCTTGAAGGGTTGACCCAAAGGGCTGGCGATCATAAGATCTTTTCCATTATAAGTGAAGATAACACTGCCACTCAAAAAATTGCTCTTCGGAACAAGACCAGAAAGATTGCTGCCTATTACAGTGAAAAAGTCGGAAAAGAATTGGGCGTATGGATGCCTGAACAGATGATTGAAGACAACTGGGATTTAAAAAAATGAACATAGGGATTCTTACGATAAATGATTTTAACTTTCATCCTAACCTGCGTTTTGCCCAGGCAGCAAAAGAACGGGGACATGAAATTATCCTTATTAATCCGTATAAGATGCTGTCCACATTAAACAATGATGAATTTGGCTTTTCAGTTAGCAAGATGGTTAAAATACCGGACATTATTTTACCACGGCAGGGATCACCCATGGGAGACTATGGCCTTTGCCTGATGCGTCAGTTTGAACAGATGGGAATTGCCCTTGTTAATGGCCTTGAAGGAGTGACCATTGCCCGGAACCAGTATATCACTTTGCAGGCACTGGCTGCATCCCGTATTCCTGTGCCCTCATCATGTTTTATCACCGAAAAGATCAATTTTTCAGAAGCAATCGATTTTCTGGGCGGGTATCCGGTTGTTGTAAAACAGGTGGATGGGATGGGTGGCGAGGGTGTGATAAAAGTTGACAGACTTGAACAGGCCTTCCCTTTTTTGGACAGACAGTTAAAAGAAAAAAAAGGGATAATTGTTCAAACCTTTATTCCGCCGGAGGGACGAATGGATATAAGGCTTCTGGTTGTCGGGAAAAAGGTTGTCGGCACCATGAAACTTGAACCGGGCAAGCATGATTTCAGGGCCAATATTCACCAGAATGGCCAGGCAGAGGCAATAGAACCTTCCCCCCTGTGGATTGATCTGGCTGTTAACGCTGCAACTGCCTGTTGCCTTGAAATAGCAGGTGTGGACATGATAGTGGAAAAAAATGGCCTTCCAAAGATTCTTGAAGTCAATTATTCTCCTGGCTTTAAAGGATTGGAAGCTGCGACAGGGCTTGATATTGCCGGAAAGATAATCGAATATGTTGATTTGAAACTGAACAAAAAAAAACAAGCCGGAAAATAATAAATCTATGAAAATATCAAATATTCATCTGATTCAGGAACAAGACACTTTAACAGCCACAGCAATGGTCCGGTTTGAAGATTGCAGCAGACCAGACAGTCAGGTGTATATAAAAACGTCAAATGCATATGAAGGCGGTTTTTTTGCAAACCCTGATGCTTTTCTTGTGGGATGTCTTTTGCCGGCTCTTCATCTTGGGGAAAAACGGATCGCCATTGACGGTGAGATCTGCCCTTTTCTCAAAGAAGGGCTTAATGTTGCCATGCATATATTAAAAGACTGGACAAAGGGCCAGTACAACCCGCTGATTATAGAATGCAGGACAAGCCCGGGTATTAAAAGACCGGACCTTCACAGAACCGGGATGGTCATGTCAGGGGGGATGGATTCTCTGGCAGCGTTACGGTTGAACCGGTTACATTTTCCCCATACCCACCCAGGCCATGTAAAAGACTGTTTTTTCCTCCATGGATTTGATATCGGTGGTGTTGTTGAAAGAGGCATGAAATATCCTGTGTTTGACAGAGCAAAACAAGCCATTGAAAAAATTACCGATGATGCCAAGGCCATTCTTATCCCTGTATATACCAATATCAGGCATTTATGTGATGATCGGGTCTTATGGTTAAACAGTTTTTTCGGGGCGGTTTTGGCCACCATGGCGCATTCGTTTTCCAACAGGATTGACATGATGTTTATCGGGTCATCCTATGATATTCCCAATCTGCATCCTTGCGGGTCACATCCCCTTCTTGATCCTGAGTATTCCAGTTACAACCTGAGAATCCGGCACAGGGATTATGAGCTGTCACGGCTTGAAAAAATAAAAATTGTTTCTCAATGGGATGTGGCATTTAATAATTTCAGGGTATGTCTTGCCAATGTGCCGGACCGCCTTAACTGCGGCAAGTGTGAAAAATGTGTCAGAACCATGACCGAACTTACAGCCCTGGGACTTTTACATAAAACCCGGGCTTTTGTTGAAGATGAAATTTTACCTGAGGATATTGCAAGGTTTGATATCACCATACGGGTCCGCCCGCCCTTTTACAGGCCCATGGTTCCATTGCTCAGAGAACAGGGCAGGGATGACCTTGCAAAGGTTATTGAACAACAATTAAAAGAGAGATAATGCACCAAATTGTTATCTTAACGTCTTTGGTTAATGTACTACTGGGCGCGGGGCGAGATTTTTTATTTTTCCTGGACCTTTTTGTGCAGATGGCGAATATTCCGGCTCAATACAGAGCAGATTTGAAGGGCAATTCTCGGATATTCCATGACGGTTTCTTTGAATTCCTGCTTATGGAGAATCATAAAGCGGGAAGGTGCGGTTGTTTTGATGGTTGCTGATCTTGGAGAATCATCGATCAGCGCCATTTCCCCAAACGCACCACCGGCTAAAATCTGGTCAATGACGACTTCTTTGCCGTCAGCATGTTCCATGATCACATCAACCTTGCCTTCAATGATCAAAAATACAGTCTCTCCTATTGTGTTCTGTTTGATGACCGTCCGATCACAAGGGTAGTCCAGCTCTTTTGTGACAGCTGCAATGGAGGATAGTTCAGAAACACTGAGGCCTGAAAAAATTTCAATCTCTTTTAAAAGAAGTATTTTTTCACCCAGAGAAATCTGGGTTGGTTTTATTTTCTCGGGACCGGCAGGCTCGGTTTGGTTTTTTTTCAAAATCATTTTGATTTCCTTTGAAATGTTTTTATTTAAAGCATTATTCAACCCCTTCACCAGATCATTGCCTTCAAGTAAACCAGGGTATTCATGGGTAAGACTCAACCCCATCAATACATCCACCCAATCTTCTGAGGATAAAAGCTTTGAAAAAACCGCTTTTCCATCCAGGTCGAATTTTGGTATTTTAGCCACTTTTTTACCATCCGCCAGCGCCACCGAGGGGGTTGGGCTTTCAAGAAGCGGAAGCATGGCATTCAAAAGTTTTCTGTCCATGACGTCGCTCAAAAGTTCTATGGAATTGGCCCGCTGCCGGGTATCTGGTGAAAAAATGCCATGCCATGCGGTTTTTATCCTTCCGGTTTGATCATGGATGGCCAGAACCCGTATGATATTTTCAAGTATCAGTTCTTTTTTTTGCCGGGTATGCTCTATCACCAGATCCCTGAATTTTCCTGGAGGACGGGTTACAAGATTTTCTCCCATGGCCAGATATGCATAGCTTTCATTCAGGCTGTTTTTTGCAAACATTAATACGTCAAATTCTCTGATATCAAGCATTTCCAGGAGTTCAAAAAGTCCTCTTCTAATCCGGGAACTGGGTAATCCCAGGGATTCAACAACCAGCTTGTTGTTTTGATATTCAGAATTTTTGATTTTAATTTTTGCAGATTCATGGATGGCATCTGACGGATCTCCCAAAAGGAGAATGGCTTTTTTAAGAGAAATATCATCATTGATATCCAGAGCATCAAGGCCTGCCAATCTTACATCTTTTTTGTCATAGGACAGGTATGAAAATATGACGGTATTCAGTTCCGTTGCCCTTAATCGTGACAAAGCCCTGATAATGTCGGGTATGATCGGATCAATGTCCTGCCTGGACAATATTTTCAAAAGATCAATGATGAATTTACTGTTGCCGCTGAGGCCGGCACTGATAATTCCGGATTGTCTTTTATCAATCTCTTCGGATTTTAGCCAGTTATCAATCATTCGGCTATATTGATCCGGACTCTGGGAATACAGACAGGCTGCAGCAAACCCTCTGACCACGGCATGAGGATTGTTGATATAGGGTGTCATATCAACATCTTTTATTGTTTCAAACCCCTGCCGACAGATGATTTTGAGTATGGCAATGCTCACCTCAGGCTTTTGGGGGTCCAGTTCCGGCAAGAGCTTTCTTGATTCGGTTTTAAGGGTTTCAGGTGATAGCATTTTGATCAGGGCAGTTTTAGTTTTGTCATCCTGGTGTTGCAATGTTTTAAATATATTTTTATCCAATTTTTGGGCAGAAAAATTTTTCAGCAGTGTTGCATACCAGATTGCATCCTTTCCTTTTGCAGATAAAAACGACTGCTCAAGATCGGACACAATGGCATTTCCCTTGAAAATCTGTGCCAGTTCTTTTTGTTCAAGACTTTTTATATCCAGAAGGTTGTTAGAAATCAAATCACGTAGAATTTTGGCATATTTTGATTTTAATACAAAGGGGGCCCCCAGCCAGGCCAGCATAAACGGCATGGCCACAAGGGTAAGATACCTTGGATGGAAGTGGAAATAATTGTCGGAAATAAGGATGAGTGATGAGCCGACAAACAGGGCCATTCTGACAACAGTTCCCCTTAAAAATGGGCGGATCATATTGCGGTAGGATTCCGGGAAAAGACCGATGAGTATTGAATTGGCTGGCATGTTGATGGTTGTGCGAATGATATTTGTGGACATCCTGGCATATATGGCGGAAAATATATCAAACCGCAACAGGAATGCGAAAAGAGCAATCATGTAATTAAACGGGTGGAACATCAAGGCCACTGGCAGTCCCCATCTTCCGTAGATCCTGCCGACAAAAAGAAGAATAAAGAGGCTGATGGTATAAAGGCTGCCCCTGAAAAAACCAAAGAACTGGATCATGGCGGCTTCGCTGGCATACTGCTCGTTTATGGCATAGTTGAACTGGTAGTTCATGATCGGGATGACCACATTGGGCATAAACGTCAGGACCAATACGATTTTAACGAGGATGGAATTTTTTATCAGGGGCAGAACTCCCTTGAATTCCTGAATCATGGAAGGTTTTTCTTTTTTTTCTTTGGCTGTTTTTTCAGGGAAGATCAGTGTTGGATAACTTCTGCCCATTGCCTGAACAATGGCCGCACCTGCTAAAGCCGTGCAAAGATAAAGGTATAAGAGGTTATCCAGACTGAACAGTTTTGCAAAATAAGGCGTTCCAAAGCTGCCAAGGATGAGGCCGATCACCCCACCGGCGGTCAGCAGGGGGAACAGCCGTTTGGATTGCCGGGTGTTAAAAAGATCATTGCACATGTTCCAGAACAATAAGGCCTGGAGCAATTCAAACTGGCTTTTGAGCATGAACAGCAAAGGGTATAGAATGTTAAATCCAAAGGGGATCAGAAGGCGGATCAACACAGTAATGATGCCTGAAAAAATGAAAAGAAAAGATAAAATTTTAGCCCCTGGCATCTTACCCATAAATGCGGACATCAAACCTGTGATAAAAAAAGTGACAACAGCATTGAGCATATTGACAACGGGCAGATACTCAACGCCATACCGTTTTAAGAATGCGGTTTCTGCATAATTGTTAAGAATAACGCCGGAGCTTCGGATAATAAACAGCAGGGTGGCAGTCCAGAGGAGCAGGCTGACCTCATTTTCATACAGTTTTAAAAAACTTAAAAGCTTTTTACGCATTAATTGGCCTCAAGGACCAGCCTGAAGCCTGTTGTCTGAAATTGAGCACCTGGATGAGCATAGGTTCTGTTCGCACTTCTAAGAAATTTGCTGTGTTTATAAAAGCTTCCGCCACGGCGAACCCTGCTCAGCTGTTTAATGGTATCATAATCATGGCTGGTCGATTGGTCCATGTACGGCCTGTATTGATCGGAGCACCATTCCCACACATTGCCGTGCATATCGTAAAACCCCCAGGGGTTGGGTTTAAAGGATTTGACAGGGGCCGCCTGGTCCGGTTTCAGGTTCATGGATTTATAAAACAGGGTGCATTCGGGAGATGTTTTGGTATTATTGCCATACATGGCCTTGGAACAGTCAATGTCATTTCCCCAATAATAGGCTGTTGTTGATCCTGATCTACAGGCATATTCCCATTCAGCTTCTGATGGAAGCCTGTATTTTTCTTTGCTTTTCGCATTCAATTTTTTGATAAAGTTCTGGCAATCAAAAAAAGAAACCCGGGTCGCAGGAGACGTTTGTCCTCCTTTTTTGCGAGCAAACATTTTTTTGCCCATGATCGTTTCCCATTGTTCTATTGTCACTTCTGTTGCCTGAAGATAAAAAAAAGTTTTAATTTCCATCTTGTGCTGGAGTTCATCAGCATCTCGGAACGGTTCGGTTTCCGGGCTTCCCATCATAAAAGAACCGGGTTTGACCAGAATAAACTGCATTCCGATTGAGTTGGTAATGGTGTTGTCCAGGGCCCATGCATTGTTCAAGGAGAGTATGGAAAAAAAAGAGCATGCAAAGAAAAATACAAAGAGCATCGGACAGGTTCTTTTCAACCTGGATATCAATATGGGATCCATGCTTTTTGAACATCCTTTTGTTGGATTTGTAAATTGCATTTTTGATTCAGATATCCTGATTTAATAGTAAATGTCCTTTATTGTCAAGGAAAACAGTCTATACTGACAAAGCAATTGAAAGCAGATGTTTAAAATTACACAGGGTGATGATTTGGCTAAAGAAAGATTCAAGCCTTAATTTGCGGCCTGACCCATCCATTTCTGGATAATGTTGCGATCTTTTTGATCCATGGAAGTGATTTTCAGCCGATTGAATTTCTGGCCCTCTTTTATTTCAATGGACAGGTTTTTGGCATAAATATCTTCAAAACAATGGGCTTGTATACAGAAGTCAAATTTGAGTTTTATATCTGTAAACGGTTCGAGTGTCGGAAAGATAACCGCATCTATGGTATGATCATCTAATCTTATGGTTTCGCCTGTCCGTGGAATCAGATCTATTTTGTTTTCATGAATGGTCCAGAGTTGAAACGGCAGCTTTATTGACAGGTTCTGGTTTGCTTCTACCGGCAGTTGAAGCGATACCCTGTATTCAGAATCAATGGCAGATACAGAATAGAATACAAGGGGTTTTTTTAACCCCTTCATCATGATATTGCAAGGAGATCCAGCTGTTATTTTTCCATTGACCTGATCAAATGTTGATTCCCCGATGAGCACCTGACCACCAATGCTGTTGGATTCTATCCTTGCTGCTGTATTGACGGTTGCCCCAACAATACCGTATTTCATCCTGAGCTGTGATCCAATATTACCGACAATAACATTCCCTGTATTGATACCAATACCCATCTCAAGGGGGGGGTAACCGGATAGTATGATTTCTTTATTGAGCTCAACCAGGCTGTTCTGCATTTCCAGGGCACAGGCAATCGCTCTTTCCGGATCATCCCAATGGCTTTCCGGTGCCCCGAAAACAGCCAGCACAGCATCACCAATGATTTCATCAATGATTCCATCATATTTGATTATAACTTTGGACATTTGTTCAAGGTAACGGTTTAAAAGTTGAACCATTTCTTCAGGATCCCTGGTTTCAGACAAGCTGGTAAATCCTCGCAGGTCAGACATCAAAACGGTCACTGTTTTTCGACGTCCCCCGATCTGTTGACCTTTCGGGGATTCAAGTATTTCATTCACAACCTTGCTGGACAGATAACGGCCAAAGGTTTCCCTTATAAAATTAACCAGGCGGAGCCGTTCTTCAGACACGTCAAATATGGTTTTAAGCATTTTTGATCTGGAGGTGATAATGCTTCTTATTTCATGGGGTGAATTATCCGGAATTTCCACATCTTCATCCACAGTCATGTCATCTTGAATTTTTTTATTTGCAGCAGCTATCGCTTCTAACGGAGCAATAATTTTATGGGTAAGAAATTTTTTCAAGGTTACCATCATGAATAAAATGATAATTCCAACCAGAATGATAATTCGTACACCGTACCAGAAAAGATCTACAGGGGTTGCATCTTGAGTCAACCAGCGAAAGAAAAGAGAAAAAACAAGCAGGATAAGTTCAATAACAAGGATCCGCCAGAAAATACCGGCCAAAAGAATTTGCCTGACCCCTTTATTGTTTTTATGATCTGTCATTCTCTCCAGTAATTGCGCTTTTCAAATCCTTGTCCAAACCACAGGTGCTTTTTTATCAGATTTAAAAAAACAAAGCAAACAGGGTCGATCTGATTTAACCGGTTTTCATTTCGATAATGTTTCCCACAGCCCTGGATTCACTATTTACACCGACCCTGAGGGCTTTAAGCCCACGTACTTCGGGCATGTCATCCAGATCATGGGATTCCAGGTCATTGTGCAGTTTGCCCTTGTTCAT
>JBDRPM010000043.1:0-4022 GCA_043827005.1 Pseudomonadota bacterium
GTGGACATCAACAATATTGTCCAAATCAATTATGACAAGACTGTCCCCATTGATGACAAAGGCTACCCTTCCTGTGATGTTTCTGTTCAAGTGCTTCACATTCTGGAGCAAAAACTGCTCAACACGGATCTGTCTGCAGATGATCCATTATACCGGTTTTTTTTGTCTCCAGGAAGAATAAAAAAAGTTAAACGCTTAGAACAACAATTTTATGCCACTCTATAACAGGCCGTTCCATATGTTTTTGACCAGCCTTAATATTGATATGGCCTGCTTCCCACCTCGGAAATAAATGCCTTGTTCATAATCGCAAAAAGGCACAAGAATTGCTTGTTTTTGGGTACTTGACTTGACAAAAAAAGCAAGCTCTAATATTTTTACATTTAATTAATTGTGATAAGGAGTTTAATTATGTCTCGTTCAACACCCGTTTTTCTGATTTTATTATCCATCATATTTTTTTTAAACTCTGGTATCTGCATGGCCCGGGAAGTAGTGGTATACACCTCAGTGGACCAGGTTTTCAGTGAACCGGTTTTAAAAACGTTTGAGGAACAGACCGGAATAAAAGTGCGCGCTTTGTACGATGTGGAAGCATCAAAAACCGTTGGCCTGGTGAATCGCCTGATTGCTGAAAAAAAACGGCCTAAAGCAGATGTGTTCTGGAATTCCGAAGTAAGCCGAACCATTGGATTAAAAGATAAAGCAATTTTAGCACCCTACCAATCCGTTCACTGGCAGTCTTTTCCTGAACTATTTAAAGACAGTGAATACTATTGGACAGGATTTGGCGCTCGAGCCCGGGTACTTATATGGAATACGCAGATGCTAAAACAGACTGATCTGCCAGAATCCATATTTGAACTGATCCAACCCAAATGGCAGAAAAAAGTCACAATTGCTTATCCTCTTTTCGGCACGACCGCCATGCATGTCGCTGCCTGGTATTCGATTATCGGTCAGGAAAAAACAGAAGCCTATCTCAGGGGCCTGGTCGCTAATCAGATAGTTGTTGTGGATGGAAATTCAATAACCCGCGATCTTGTGGCACAAGGTCGTATTCCCATTGGTTTTACAGATACGGATGATGCCAATGTGGCGATTGTAAACGGTCAGCCGGTAAAAATGCTTTTTCCTGACAAAAAGGGTATTGGTACACTGCTGATCCCCCATTCTGTCGCAATGATAAAAAATGGGCCCAATCCGGAAAACGCAAAGCAGTTCATTGACTACCTTCTTTCTACAGAGGTTGAAAGCCGGCTGGCTTTTGGAGAATCCGCTCAAATGCCTTTGAGAAGTGGCGTCAAACGACCGGATCACATGGCGGATTTCTCAGAGATAAAAGCAATGGATGTTGATTACAATAAGATTTCCCAATATCTTGAAAGCGCCTCAAGATTCTGTCAGGAGCTGTTTGTTCGATAGCTGGATAAAAAATTATAATACCAGGCATTCTCTGTTTATTGTACTGCCCTTTGCTTTGTTTATCCTTTCGCCCATTTTGTTTTTGTTGGTGAAAAGTTTTTCAGATGACTCAGGGCAGATCACCTTTGAGCATTTGAAAATACTGGCCCTTACATCACGGCAATTTGGCCTGATGAAAAACAGTCTGGTCCTGGCAGTGGCGACGAGCCTGGCATCTGTACTGATAGGGGTACCGGTAGCCTTTTTTATCCATAGAACCGATATCTGGTTTAAAAAAATTTTACAGATCGCTGTCCTGATTCCTTTGCTTGTTCCGCCTTATATTCAAGCCCTTGTGTGGACGGATATAGCGCCTTTGTTTATTTATTCTTTATCTGGTGCCGTCTTTGTGTTTACGCTTTCTTTTTTCCCGTTTGTAACACTGATCGCAGGTTCCGGACTTCACACAGCTGATGGTATGGTGGAAGAGGCATCCTTGATGTCCTGCGGGAAATGGGCAACCATCCAAAAGGTTACACTTCCTCTGGTGACACCGCATATCATGGCAGGCGCTATCATTGTTTTTGTTTTTACCATCATCAACTTTGAAGTCCCTGACATTTTAAGAATATCAGTCTATCCCATGGAAATATTTATCCACTTTAGTGCGTATTATGATGAAAAAACAGCCACATTGTTATCACTGCCTTTGGTTTGTGCCACCCTGATGTTGGTTTGGGGACAGATGATGGTGATGAAAAACAAATCTTATATTGCTTTAGGATTTGATAATACAGAACAATCCGTTTTCCCGATGAACCGATTTCGTTTGCCAGGTTTTATCCTGCTTTCTGCAGTGATCCTCATCTCTATCATCATTCCGCTGGGCGTGCTGATAAAGGGTGCCGGCACAGGAGAAAATTATATCAGGGTTTTTCAGAATGCCCGGGACCAAATTTTTTATAGTATCTTTATTTCAGGCATCAGCGCCTTAATCATGGCAGGATTTTCATTTATTGTCTCCTATTATCTGGTCAGAACCCGTGGAAAGATGAGCATGGTTCTGGACTATCTTTTTCAGCTGCCATTCGGGATTCCCTCCATTGTGTTGGGAATTGGTCTGATTCATGTATGGAACCGCGAATGGATTGATGGGATATATACCTCCTCGTGGATATTGATTTTTGCATTTGTATCCGGGTACAGCCCTTTTGTGATCAAAGTTATTTCTGCCAGGATCAAACAAATTCCTCTGGAATGGGAAGAAGCCGGTATCCTGGGCAATGCAGGCAGAACCAGAGTGCTTGCCAGGATTGTGCTGCCCCTGATTATGCCCGCAATGATATCCGGTTTTTTTATCGGATTTGTGCTCTCCTTGTTTAATCTGGGGACTGCCCTGTTGGTCGTCCCGCCCGGCAGAGCGACATTGCCCATCAGTATTTACAATTTTATGCACTATGGCGCCATGGATATGGTTTATGCTCAAAGCCTTATCCTGATTATGATTGCCTGTGCCAGCGGATTTATTTTGTACCTGGTATACAAATTTTTCCTTAAAAGGACATCTGCACATGATTGAAATAAGCAACCTTTTCACCAAAGCAGGGCATCAGGTCATATTACAAGATATCAACATGTCCGTTCGAAAAGGAGAAATCCGAGGTTTAATCGGATCCTCGGGGTCTGGCAAAACCTCTTTGCTCAGAGCTATTGCCGGACTCAACAGCCTCTGTTCAGGTGAAATTTGTCTGTCCGGTCAAACAGTGAGCACAAAGGATCGGATGACTCCGTCGTATCAACGTCGCACATCAATGGTTTTTCAATCCCTGGCCCTTTGGCCTCACATGACGGTCCGTAAACATCTTGAATTTGTCATACAAAAAAAACAGTTTGGCGATCATGCACAACAATGTGCCCATATTGAATCTCTTCTTGATATGATGCATCTGACATCATATCAGAACCGGTATCCGGCACAACTGTCCGGGGGAGAGCAGCAACGCCTCGCCATTGCAAGGGCACTGGCGCCTGATCCGGAATACTTGTTAATGGATGAACCCTTCAGCAGCCTGGATGATATATTAAAACAAGAACTGCTTGACATTGTATTGTCACTCAAGCACAAGGGCCGGATGACCATTGTTTATGTGACCCATAATATTGATGAGGCATTGTACCTGGCTGATCATATCAATACGATGCGCAACGGTAAAATTATGCATCACATTGAAAATAATGATGCACTGACCAAAGCCGATATTACCCGTTTGCTTAAAGGACTGTCATGAAAAAAAAAACAGTGATATTGATTTTAATTTTGTTTTCTTTTGCCGTTAATGCCTTTTCTGCAACATTCTCTACCTGGGAAGGGTTTGAAGCGGATAAACTGGCATCGATCTGGCTTATCAAACGGTTTGTTTCACTGGATGCAAAAATAGTTTTTTATCCAAAAGGTCAGGTAATGGATGACGGCATTCAGTTTGATACCCCGTATTCCAAAATCAAACGCAGATTTAACCAGTCGACATTTGAGTCCCTGCTTGAGCACTATAATCTGACCGACCTGAAATTGCAGAGTATGGCCAAACTGATTCATGATGTGGAAATCAATGTCTGGG
>JBDRPM010000044.1:0-17739 GCA_043827005.1 Pseudomonadota bacterium
AGGGTTCACTCAAAAATAAATTACCAATTTTGGAGGTCGAGTCGCCTGGCCTGCAAGGCGTGGAAATGCAGGCATATCGGGAATATGCCGAATTTACACAACGCAGCAGGACAGGATGAATCGGCTTTCAAAATGTAAATTTATTTTTGAGTGGGCCCTTAGCAGTACAGTAACATCACCGTGAACGTGTAGACATTTTCTTTTCCATCAAAATAGTGGTGATCACCGGCCGAACGTAAAGCTAACTTGACGCGGGGCTGTCCCTGCGGTCAATGCTGAGCGCCTGGTTCGCTGTTATTGCTATTTATTTCCAATAATTACCAAAATATTTCCGGTTATTTCGTATTTTGCAGACAAGCCGATTTGCTTAAATACTTTTTCGTGGTCATCAACTGCACATGATATCAATTTTTTACTGTCTGCCAAAGCCTCAAGATATTTGTCGGCAAGCCGGTTGCTTTTAACCGAAGAATGCAGTGCTTCACCGGCTGTTTTAGAGAATATTTTGACGGAATACCCCCAAATAAGGCGGTTATAAATTGGATTGCATGCAACCAGGTCGTATATAAAACCGAACTGACTGTCATATTCATTGCCAGATTCATTATCTGGGAGAACAGAATAAATGGCGGGCTCAACTGACCGGAGGATGGTATCTTCCAATAGCAGGGCCGACAAGCCCTTTTCATTAAATGTTGCCATAGTTACTTCTCCATATTTTTCAGCGTCAGTTGGCATATGCTCCTTACGCTCCACTGAGTGTAGAGGTTAGGAGCCGCTCTTCATCTGTTTCGCATTCGTCTTAAGCTTTCGCTGATAACTGTCCTGCTAAAAGCCCCATTTTGGTATCAAAATGAGGCTACTGAGAGCCTTTTTATGGGGTTTTGAAAATTTTTATTGTTTATTAACAAGTAGTTGTAAGAAATTGCTCGGTCTGCCCCCTTCTAGAATAAGTTGTGTGGGAAATATATAAACAGATCCTCCAAAAAATAGAATGCGTTTAAAAGTATCAGGGTTTTATGGCAATGAAGTCGCATGATTGAGCTTTTTTAAAAACCGTTGCAATATTAAACGCCGTACCCCCATTGAATGAAGGCATATCGCCTTGTATTTGCTTTTTGATTTACAGCGGACGTGCTTTCTGACGTTCGGCACGATGCAAATTCTTATAGTTTGATTCCAGATGGGTCCCTGACATCAGCACGAAGACGCCATTCACCTTTTACTTTTATCATGCTGTACTCTCCAATCACTCGCAAATCATCTCCAAACTCATTCTGCTTTATATGAAAGAACAGGTCAACTTAATGAATTTTTTCATGATTTGTTGTGGGCAGGCCAGGGTAAAATACCAGGGCGGCCCATGGCCGTTAGTGACTTAATTTAGAGCTTGCAAGACGATTTAAACTTACACCAGCTTCTGCTGCCTTAATAGCAAGAGCACGATGGACATCAGGTGGAACACGAACCATAAATTTCCCACTATAGCTTTTGCTGGAAAGAGGTTCAGGAATTTTTTCTTTATTTTCTGCCATATCATTTACGACATCTGCAATTAAATTTCGGATACCTTTTAAAGCTGATTCAGGCTCTTCAGCCAGCCAGCTCAAACTAGGGAATTCTGCGCATAAACCAACATATTCTTCGTCATCCGCAGACCAAGTTACTCTGTATGTATAATGATCATTTTTTATTGCCACTTTCCACCTCCAAACGCTCAATGGCTTTTAGGACTTGCTTGACTTGGTAGACTTTTGCTTTTCCTTTAGAGTTTTGGATATTTACTCGAGGATCTCCTCTCCAAGGGGTTTTGTATATTCGATGGCTTGAGCCTGATTGTCGCGCATTCCCAAAGTAGAAATCACAAACTTTGCACAGTTCTGAAAACTTGACATCTTTTGGATTTTCTTTGAATCGTGCTAATTTTTCAGCCACGCCTTTCATGAACAAATGATACTACTATTGATATCAAAGTCAAGTTTAAATTGACGCAGGGCTGTCCCTGCGGTCAATGCTGAGCGCCTGGTTTGCTGTTATTGCTATTTATTTCCAATAATTACCCAAATATTTCCGGCTGTTTTAGAGAATATTTTGACGGAATACCCCCAAATAAGGCGGTTATAAATTGGATTGCATGCAACCAGGTCGTAAATAAAACCGAACTGACTGTCATATTCATTGCCAGATTCATTATCTGGGAGAACAGAATAAATGGCGGGCTCAACTGACCGGAGGATGGTATCTTCCAATAGCAGGGCCGACAAGTCCTTTTCATTAAATGTTGCCATATTTACTTCTTCATATTTTTCAGCGTCAGTTGGCACATGCTCCTTACGCTCCACTGAGTGTAGAGGTTAGGAGCCGCTCTTCATCTGTTTCGCATTCGTCTTAAGCTTTCGCTGATAACTGTCCTGCTAAAAGCCCCATTTTGGTATCAAAATGAGGCTGCTAAGAGCCTTTTTATGGGGTTTTGAAAATTTTTATTGTTTATTAACAAGTAGTTGTAAGAAATTGCTCGGTCTGCCCCCCTTATACTTAATAAATTTCAGAAATTCGTTCATGTTTGTACTGTATATTAGAATTTCAGGGTATGCGAGTCCCAAGCCCAGTCAGATGGGGGTGGGTAAAAGACGCAAAGCCGCGGCATAGTGTTAGCGCAACAGGATATCCGGTGACGGTGCCTCGGAGGGCAGTAGAAGAACCCCCAGAACTAAAATCCGCAACCAGCTCGAGCGTGGGATATTTCACAAACATGCCGTGTCCTGCGGATGTGCTCGCAAGAAACATTGGCGTATGCGCAGGTTAAATGGGTGATCATTGCTTTGCCGAATAAACATTTCCTTGATCTTGGGCTATACCTGCCCGGAAATTAACCTGCTTGATCAGCCGGACCGCCCAGGTACCGATCAAGGTATGCCAGGTGGTGTGGGAGGGCTCCTCAGTAATGGGGAGTCCTATTTTGATAGCCCATTTATACAATGCCCCGATAGAACTTTTTCATACATTCAGGACAAATTGAATGTGAAAACAAAGCGTCTGTTCTTTTGCTGATATAACTTTCCATTTGCACCCAGTTTTCTTGTTTTTTGGCATCAGTTTTTTCAAGTCTGATTTTTTTACAGTGAGAGCATATTGGTAAAATTCCTTCCAGTTTTTTAATATGCGATACAGCTTTCTCCAACTCACCGATCTTTTTTTTAAGCAGCTTTTCATTATTGTCGAGAGAAACAATCATGTTGTTAAATGCTTCAGAGAAATCCCCCATAAAGTCAACCCGCTGGCTATAATCACCATTAGCGACTTGGTTTGCCTGCCAGGTGAGATGGAGTAAACGCGAATGCAATTCTTTGAATGGCGATCCGAAAAAGTTCTTTGGCGAAAGCTTTATATTGGCCAATTCTCCTTTTGATAATGGAATGATGAAATCATGAATTTCCTGCATGAATCTGATAAGTTGATTCAGCATGTCTGCAAGTTTTTGTTCACGTTCACCAGAAATCTTGCCAATGTCAATTTCTTCAGGGATATTGCCTTGCAAGAGAATGGCAAGTTTTTCAGTAAATTTTTCTATCATTTCCCATCTTCCTTTAGCCTTACATCAAAACGGCAAAGTCTTTCACCACTTGCCCAACAGTCAACCTCTTTTGCATAAAAAGGCTTTCCGGTATAGGCTTCCATAATGCCGGCAATAAATCCTTCATCATATTGGCAAACCATTTCCTCTGTGGGCGGCAAGCCGGAACAATCAAGATCTTCAGCAACAGTCAGCATAAACCTCATATTCTCAAGATCAACTTTTTCAATTCTAAGAATGCCCATGGCCTGCTCCCTGAGGACGCTTTGTAACTCAGATACAAACTCATTAAAATCAAGCTCCCTGTTCAGCATATTCTCACAAAATTGTCTTCCGGCAAGCCTGCCTGCTTTAATGATGATATCATTTGTTTTGTTCACGCCTAACTCGGTTATCATCACATCCCGAAAAGTATATTGGAGTAAGCGATAAGCCAAGATCGGAACGGTTAAACCAAGGTTTGGCCTCCCTTTTTCAAGATCACCCAAGTCACTCCATTTAAATTTATTATTATCGTGCTCTTCTTTAAACATAATTCAATCCTCCCGTGGACCGGGCAGGTCAGGGGTCTTACAACCTCTTTCCCCCCGAAGAAACGTGCGTGACAGGTTGCGGCGTTCGCCTTGAAAAGCGGCCCGTCAGACGGCTCAAGCATTTTAAAGGTCGATCCTGTGGAACGGCCCGACTGTTACCAAAATAGCACAGGTTTTCAAGACAGTATACCCCATCGTTGCAAAAGTCATACGATGTCATATTCAAGGCAGCAAGGTTGCCGCTGTAGTCATCTACCGCAAAACCTTGCTAACGCAGAAGATGGCATCGTATGGCTTTCCCGAAGGGTAAAATTTTTTATAAAAAAGATAAAAACGCATGAACCCACTTATGGAAAAGTTCTGATTTGAAGGTTAAATAATACTTTATGCCATTGAATACAGATGTTTTCATCTTTCAATGGAAAATTTTATGCAACGCTGGGGTATATATTTTTGTCCTGGTGATCACTCCTTGTGGTATTGTTTGAATTCATCTGATGGTTCACGATCAGAATATATATAAACAGCATTCCCAATCGGATCAATTACAGAAAAGCCTCTGTCGCCCCAGGGATGATCTTCCAGTGGCATTGCAGTTTGAAGTCCGGCTTTTATCAACCTTTCATATTCTGCATCAACATCATCGACCTTGAAGTTGAGCGTAACCCCTGCGCCATTGAATTCCGGCATATCCCCCTGGGGCTTCATAAACTGGATAGACGGGCCATTCCCATTAATGCATAAATTAACATACCATCTGCAATCAAAAATTATTTTTGCTGAAAAATTGCTTTCATAAAATTTACAACATGCATCAACATTGTCTGTGCAAAAGCATGTTGAGAGTTCCTTGGTTTTCATAGTACGTCCTTTTGTTTGCTTCATATCGGTTGTCAGTGGCTGTCAGGGTTACCAATAACCGCCTGAAAATAAAATTACAGTCCTATTCTTCAAGACAATCTAAAGTGGCACGACCCGCCCGCTTCCTCTCAAGCGCCTATCTCGCTGTGGTCAGGCTACTTTTAGATGGAGATTTTTTCCTACTGCTTGAGCATAATTCACTAAAGTTGAAAGCCGGATATCCTCAGCATGATTTTCAATTCTGGAAATCGCTGATTTTTTGGTATTTAATATAGAGGCAACCTGTTCTTGAGTTAACCCTGCTTCAAGACGTGCCTGCTTCAAGAGGACACCAATCTTAAATTGCTCATATCCTTTATCAAAGTTATTTCCAAAACTGGGGCTTTTCTTTTTTCTTTTTTCAACATATTTATCTAAATCATCCATTAGCCGTCCTCCTGCTCAAATATTCTTTCTTACGCTTTTCTGCTAATTCAATTTCCTTTTTAGGCATTTTTTGGCTTTTCTTTACTTGCGCATCTGTCAGGTTATCCAAATGATCTTCAACAGGGCAATTTCCAGACACTGAACGATAAAATTCAATGGTTTTCATGAATTTAAAGTACATATATGTTAACATTGTCAAGGGAATTTAATGTCTTGTATAGGGCAATCGAATTCCATTTGCTTAGGACCGCAAATATTATAAAGTGAATGAAATTACTTGCCCTTTGACTCATCTACTGCGTTGCATCAAAGGCCCAATAGGGAAATATGCCGAATTTACACAATGCAGCAGGACAGGATGAATCGGCTTTCAAAATGTAAATTTATTTTTGAGTGGGCCCTAAGGGCAGGGTGATGATAAACTGGGTGTACTGGTTGGGTTTTGAATTGACGGTTATGGTCCCGTTGTGCTGCTTGATGGATCGCTGGGCGATAAAAAGTCCCAATCCGGTTCCTTTGTTTCCTTTTTCTGAGTAGAACAGGTTGAATATCTTGTCTTTTTTATCTTCGCTGATTCCAATGCCAGTGTCTTTGATTAAAAACAGGATGTCTGATTTTTCCTGGCGTGTGGAAAACCTAACTTCAGGGCTGGTGTTTGCTGTATTGGCGGTGCAGGCATCAATGGCGTTTTCAAGTACACAGGTTAAGGCATTGACAATGGACATTTTATCAATGCAGATGGAAAGGGAGTTGTCCGGGGGATCGATTTTTATCAGGATGTTTGCCTGGTCTGCCTTGGGTTGAACCGAGGTGACCACTTCCCTGATCAGTTCATGCACAGGAACGCTGGTTTTTTCCAGGGCTCTTTTTTTCGAGTGGTAGAGAATATCCAGCACCATTTGTCTGGTTTTGGACATCTTTTCTTTAACAATCTGCCAGCCCTGGTCTATTTGCGGGCAGTTGTCTTTTTTAAGGCCGGATTCAATCAGGTAGGAACCGCCGTCAAGCCCGGTTAAGACCTGTTTTAAGCCGTGGGAAATGGAGCTGATGTGAAGTCCTAAGGCTGCCAGGTGATCCTGGAGTTCATGGATCATGGTCACATCCGTGGACATCTCCATGACACTCATGATCCGACCCTGGTCGTCGGTAATGGCTGATGTCTGTATGAAGATGTTTCGGGGGGTTGAATCCTTTCGAATGATCTCCATTTCTGCCGTATGGGACTGGCCGTCTGCAAAGGTTTTGATGACAGGGCAGTCCGGGCAGGGCGAGGTTCTGTCCTTATAGACCTTGTAACAGGTCATGCCGTCTTGAAAAGAAAAGTCTTTTTTAAAGGTTTTGTTTGTTTCTATGATGTTCAGGTTTTTATCTTGAATCGTGATATAGCTTGGCAGTTCATTGAATAATTGAATATATTTTTTTTCTGAGTCAGCCAGTTTCTTTGTTTTTTCATCCACCAGGGTTTCAAGGTTTCTAGCGTAATTTTCAATTTCTTTTCGGGTATTGATTCGATCCATGGCCCGTTTTAAGGCAATGTCCAGGATATTGGGGTCAATGGGTTTTGAAATAAAATCAACTGCGTCAAGTTTCAAGCTTTCAATGGCCAGCTTGAGATCTCCGTGTCCGGTGATCAGGATGACTTCTGTGGCAGGTGTTCTTTTTTTGATGTGTTTGAGCAGGGAAATGCCGTCCATCCCAGGCATTCTGATATCGGTTAAAACAATATCAAACCAGTTTTTATCCGGCAGGGTTTTATCTGTCAGGTTTGTATTATTCAGGGCTGTATCGATCAGGTCGGCAGCTTTTTGCCCGTTGTCCACAGTAAAAACCGTGTATCCGGCATCCTGCAGATAAATTGTCAGAACACTGAGAATTCCTTTTTCATCATCAGCCAGGAGAACATTAGTTGCCATATCAGACAGTCCCATCCATTTGTTAAATTAAAGCGCATTATGCTGAACACATTTTTTTATAATGTCTTTAAGATATTCAGGGTCAGCATTTTTTGCAACAAAATATTGGGGATCGGGAATCTTTTGGTTAAGATTGACATTGAGCATCTTGATATGATGGAGAAAAGCCTTTTTATCCACACCGGAAAAAAAGATGATGGGAATCTGTTTGAAATCAGGATGGGTGACCAGTTCCTGATAGACCCGGGACCCTCCTTTTTGAGGCATCATGATGTCCAGAACAATGATGGAGGGCTTGATTTTTTTGAGTTCATCAAGCCCCTGGTTACCATCTTTGGCCAGTATGGGTTCAAAATCCAGTGATTTGACCAGTGCCATCAGATAAAATCTCATGTCGATCTCATCATCAATGATCAGCACCCTGGGTCTGTTATTGTTCTGCATCATTGTCAGCAGGTATTGATATCCTACAATTTGTCCAGCCGGTTCACACTGGCAACCGGGCAGGCAGATCGCAGCACAACCTGTTCAACCGTTGATCCGAGCAGGGCTTCATCAGGATCAATATCTCTGGTGTGATGCGCCATGACAATCAGATCCCCGCTGGTCTCTCTGACAAACTTCAACAGTTCCACATAAGGGGCGTCCCCTTCCCATATGGCAATTTCATAATTATCAAAATTTTCCATTTTGGAAACATATTCAAGTTCCATTTTTTCTTTTGCGGCTGCAATCTTATCTTCAATGGTTTTTTGTCCCGGAGAGATGCCGGCTCTGGTGGTGCCGATATCAAGGGCATGGAACAAGTACAGTTTGCACCCAATGGATTCTGCCATTTTATAGGCAAACTGGAATGCAGCCATGGATGCTTTGGAAAAATCAGTTCCAAAAACGATTTTGTTAAAATACCAGAAACAGGTGGCACAGGGTCGGCTGATAATCAGGACCGGACATTTGGCTCTCTGGGCAACCTTCTGCATGGTGGTTCCGGCAATTCCCCTGAAGCGGGCTGCTGCGGTTTCATCTTCTCTTGTGTGAGATCCCATGATGATACAGTCCACATCTTCATTCCTGGCATATCTTAAAATTTCTGTTGCCGGGATACCTGCCAGAACTTCCATTTTCGGCATGCCGTGTTTTTTAATGAGTGTTTCATAGGTATTTTTCATCTCATCTTTCACCCAATTAACATAGTCAGGTCCGACATCGTTTTGTTCGCCGGTCCGATAATCAGTGATTGAAAAACTGTTTCCATGGGAAGGAACGCCATAGGCATGGAAAAGTATCAGTTCTGATTCATATTTTTCAGCCAGCTCAAAAGCGATTTTGGCTGCAGCATCACATGCCGGAGAAGCGGTTGTTGCGAATAGTATTTTTTTAAACATGGTTACCTCCTTATTGAACATTGTAACGGGTTAAAATTAAAAGATAATTCCCATGAAATGCCTTCTACAAGTTCAAATAACGTGTAAACGGTTTCATATTGGAAAATATCTTCCTTGTCCCCAAAAACAACATGTTTTATTTTTCCTAATTTAAAGGTGTGACCCAATAACGTTTCCACATGGAAAAACTTTAACTCTTTGTCCTCTTTGTTGCAAACTCCTTTTAAGGTGTTATAAATATTTAAGCTCGGGCTTCCGGGAAAGCCACGGATTTCAATGATTTTATGAAACAAGAGAGAATCCAGTTCGCTGGTTTTAGGACTCAACGCATCGTGCTTTAAAACAATATCTAAAAGCGAGGGCAATACATTGCTGGTCTTTTTTAAATCAGGGTATTTCTGGATCATCATGAAAAAAGATGCCAGTGTAAACTCCGGGACAAGCCGGATGTGGTTGCCCAATAGCTCAAGGACACAGGACGTGATGTCCCTGTTGTTTTTTGTTATTTTTCCATCTGCATGAATCAAGATCATTTCCATGGCGTTGCCTTTTGTAAAAATCTGTTCTTCAATGGAATCGTGATCATAAATTCAGACCCTTCACCTTTTTGGCTTTTGAAACTGACCTGCCCATTATGCTCTTCAATGATTTTTTTGGTGGTCATTAAACCGAATCCGGTTCCGTTCATCCCCCTGGTGGTGAAAAAATCATTAAAAATAAGCTTTTGAGTCCCCTCATCAATGCCGCACCCATTATCCCGGACAAGGTAAAGAACCTGTTTGTTTTCGATTTTAACTTCGAGAGTTACTTTTTTTGTCTGATTTGATTCCGGCTGGCCGGCAAAGGAATCAAAGGCATTGGTCACCAGATTCAAAAGGCTGTTGTGAATGGCATCACTGTCCATTTCAACCAGCACTTTTTCAGTGGCATGTTCCAGCTTGAAAACAATATGGTTTTGTTCGGCCTTGTGTTTCATCAACTGCATGATTTCTCTTGCCGGTTTGTTCGGATTTTCCATCTTAAAATCAAGGGTGGTTGTTTTGGCATAGTTCAAAAGGTCCAGTGAAAGCCTGGTAATCTTATCGATATTGCCTTTCATCATGGTCCAGCCCTGTTTGAGATATTCCTTGTTTTCAAGCTCCACACCCTGTTCCAGAATAAAAGAGCTGCCCTTTAAACCACCGGCAATATTCTTGATGGCATGGGACATGCCGGCAATGGTCTGGCCGATGGTGACCAGTCGATCTGATTCATTGATCTGTTTGTTTTTTTGTTTCACCAGATTTTCCAGATCATCCATATATTGTTTAATATTCTGTGTGATAGCGATCCGGTCCCGGGCTTTCTGGATGGCTGTTTCAAGATTGTTGCTGTCAATGGGTTTGGTTATAAAATCACTGGCTTCGTGTTTAAGGCTTTTTACGGCAAGTTCCATATCACCATGGCCGGTTATCATAATGACTTCTGTTTGAGGGTTTGCGGCTTTGATTTTTATTAGCAGTTCAATGCCGTCAATGCCGGGCATTTTAATGTCTGTGACCACAATACAGGGCGCTTCTTGAATAAAGGTGTCAAATCCTGTCTTCCCGTCCTGGGCAAGGCAGACATCATAGCCGGCCGATTCAAGGGTGATTTTTAAGACCTTCCGGATGCCTTCTTCATCATCAACAATCAGTATTCGATTGTTTTTCATGGGTTTATTGATCATTTTTTCCTCCTAGGCTTACAGGAAAAATGATCGTAAAAGTGGCGCCGTGATCAATATTGTTTCTGGCACTGATACGGCCTCCGGCTTCCTTGATGATGCCGTAACTGATGGACAGGCCCAATCCGGTGCCGTCCCCCACTTTTTTTGTGGTGAAAAACGGCTCAAAGATCTTATTAATATTAGTTTGTGGAATGCCGGTTCCTGTATCAGATATTTCCAGTTTAACCTGTTGTGAGTCAAATGAGGTGGTGATGGTAATCAGTCGGGTTTGTCCGTTTTTGTCCGTCAGGGTTTTAAATCGGGTCACAATGGCATCTCTGGCATTGATTAGCAGGTTGATGATCACCTGTTCAAGCTTGACCGGGTCTGCAAGAATGGCTGGAATATCTTTGTCAAGATTCCATTCTATGTTGATCTCTCGAAGCTTTAACTGCTGGCTGAAAATATCAAAAGCCTGTTTGATAATGTGGTTCAAGTTGACATTTTCTTTTGAAAAATTGGATTTTCTGCCAAACAGACGCATGTGGTTGATTGTTTTGGATGCCCGGTCAACATGGCTTTCAATTTCCTGGGAAAGCGTGGCTAAAATCTGTGTGTCAATGGGTTCATTCCGGCTGATTTTTTTGCTGATAAAACTGGAAGCCGTCTTGATGACAGACAGGGGTTGATTTAATTCATGGGCCACACCGGTTGCCATCTCTCCTAAGGTGGCCATTTTCCCGGCCTGGATCAATTGCAGTTCGGTTTCAACCGAAAATGTGGTGTCAATAACCGTGATTAAAAGAACATCCTGGTCTGTAAACCGGGTGGGACTCACCCAGATGTTGACAAACATGCTTTCTTTGTTTTTTTTAAAATTGATCAGCCGTTCATGGAAGGGCTGGTCAATCTTTTCCTTGAATTCATTAAATTTTTCAAGGCTGGGGAACAGAATGGAAAACACCTGGTTTTCAAGTTCATCTTTTTTGTAATCATATACAGCCATGGCACTGTTGTTACAGGCCAGAATCTTGAATGTATCCATATCCACGATAAATACAGGGTTGGGGATGGATCGAAAAATCGCCTGGTATTTACGTTCAGAATCCTTGACAATTTCTTCAAGTTTTTTTCGTCTGGAAATGTCAATGGTCATTTCCATGGCAGCAACGATTTGTCCTTTTTCATTTCTTAACGGCGCAGTTTTGACAAACCAGTGGGAGATGGTTCCGTCTTTATTGATCCCGGATTCTTCACTGGTATGGGACTGGCCGTCTATAAATGTTCTTTCCACAGGGCAGTTGTCGCATTTTTTTGTTTTGTTTTTATAGGCTGAAAAACAATAGTCGCCATAACCGGGGTTGAACTTTTTTGAAAAAGTCCTGTTAAATTCAATGAGTTTAAAATCCCGGTTCTGTACGGTGATGGTGCAGGGAACCTGGTCAAACAGATCCTGGTACATATCTTTTTGCTGGTTGAGTTCTTCTTGTTTATTCCGAACTTTTTCTCCCATATCATGAATGGCAACAGATAATGCCCCGATCTCATCATTTTGAGTATGGGTATGAATCCTGCTTTGATAAACGCCTTTTCCAATCAGGTCTGTTTTTTCGATCAGCTGTTTGATCGGCCGGGTGACCATGCCGGAAAACCAGACATAAATGATCAGGCCCAGAACAATCAGCAGCGACACTGTATTTAAGCCAGCCATTATCCTGGTAACATGTTCCAGCGCAACGATCATGTCCGTATCTGTGACTGCCCGTTCAATAAAGACCTTTTGCTGGGCGTTAATGGTAATCCGGGACCAGATGAGACCATTGGCGAACAAAATGAACCCGATGGGGATCATCAGTTTTAAGGCCATGTTCTCTATTTTCATAAATGATTTAAACATCATATCCGGCCCCGGTTTTAGCCATTAACTAACTTAATATCTCAGATACCTTTGCCAGGATCTGCTGGGGATCAAACGGCTTTCCAAAGATGGCGGCAGCTTTCGGGATGGCATATTCTATGCTGCTAAGCCCGCTGATCACAATCACCGGCGTGTCAAACCCTTTAATTTTACTGATTTTCCTGAAAAAGCGCGGACCCCATTCTTCCGGCATTTCAAGATCCAGGGTAATCAGGTCGGGTTTTTCACTGTTGAAAAGGTCAAACGCATCTTTGCCATCTTCTGCAATGCAGGTACTATATCCGTTATCCTTGAAAAGGGTGTTCAGATAGGTGGTAATGGCAGGGTCATCATCTACGATCATAATTTTTTTTGTCATCATTCCTCACTTTCTTACGTGGCATTGACCACATAATACAGGTCCTTTTTTCAGGTTAACGTGACAGGTTCTGCACTGTTTGTGAAACGCCATTCTCAATGGGATAGCGTTTTCTTCAGACGCCTTTGTCAAATGACATTCTGAGCAAGACTGGTCTTCGCTGGATTCACCTTCAACTTTTTGTTTGCCGTCATGAACATGATGGCAGATAGAACAGTCTGAGTCTAATTGTGCCTTTTCATTATGGGTATCATGATCAAACACTGCCCCGATTCTCTGGGGGGCGGCAAAAGCGGAGTTGTCAAGCCGTTCCAGATCTTCTGCACAATAAGCGCAAAATGGTGCAATCATAATAATTACGGCCAAAATAAATATGTATTGTGATAATCTCATTTTAGTTGCCTTCCTGATATACGGTTTTTTCCATGACTTCAAAAATAATATCTCCCAAAAACTTGATTTCCATGCCAATGCCATAGTGCTCAACAATGTCATGGAGTCCTGAGTGACAATTATGGCAGGGAGAGATCAATACTTGAGCCCCTGTCCGTTTCAGCTGGTCACTTTTTTCTCTGTTGTTGACCATTCGGGTGCCTTTCCAGGGCGGGCCGCAGTTGATCACCCCGCCGCCGGCGCCGCAGCAGTAATTGTGTTCTCTGTTGGGAGTCATCTCAATAAAGGATTCGCACAGGATATTAACAACTTCTCTGGCTTTTTCGTGAAGCCCTCTTCCCCGGACAATATTGCATGGGTCGTGAAGGGTGACGGTTTTTTTGTATTTTTCTTTTACTTTGATTCTGCCGCTGGTCAAAAGTTCATGGTAAAAATCAATGGCATGGACCAGTTCAAACGGCGGCATTTTCCAGCCCACCCATCGGTTGCCAACATCATACACGGATCGGAACGCATGACCGCATTCGCCCATGACCACCCGTTTGACATGAAGTTTGGCCGCTGCATCATAATGGGCCTGGGCAATTTTACCGGATATTTCAAAATCGCCGGTAAACATGGCCATGTTGCTGTTGTCCCAGCCAGGAGTGGAGGGCATGGTCCAGTTCATGCCTGCGGCATGCATGATGGTGGCAGCCTGGTAGATCAAGCCTGCCTGGAACTTGGGTTCAGGGGCAATGATCGAGTACATGATATCTGCCCCGTCTTTATCCAGGGGAATTCTCAAATCCTCGAATTCTTCTCTGGCATCTTCTTCCTGCCACTGGAGGGTATCGATCCATTCATCTTCTTTGACCCACATCTGGTTCATGGTCACAGAATGTGAATTAACCGTGTCCTGGATATACAGCGGTGTGATTTCAAGCTTATGGCAGATTCGTCTGGTCACAAGCATCATATAGGCAATATCGATACCAAAGGGGCAGTACATGGAGCAGCGTTTGCACACATTGCATTCTGTATGGCAAACCCGTACCATATTTTTTAAAAATTCTTTGGATACATTGCCTTTTTGCTCGATCATGCCTGAAATGGTCTGTTTGACTTTTCCGGCAGGCGAAATTTTAGGATCTCTGTCATTGGAAAGAAAATAACTGCAGGCATCAGCGCACAGTCCGCATCGCATGCAGGTTTCCACGTAGGCCTTGAAACGGGCCCCGGTTTCTTTTGTCAGCACAGAATTGATCACTTCGGATATTCTTTCAGGGGTCAGTCTTGCCAAACCCTTTTCTATACCATCGTCAACAATATCGTGGACATTTGGCTTGGCTTTTGGTTCTGTTTTTATTGAGTCTTGCATGAATATCTCCTTAAATGGTTACCAGTCTTTTGCATGTCGGACAGCGCCAAACTCTGAACCGGTATAGGCTCGGGTAAATGGTGCCATAAACATATGAAAGAATCTTGTAAAAGGGATCAGGATAATCATTAACTCTCCTGATATGATATGAACGATGGTCATCCATTGATACGCAACAAATTGATGATAGGCCAGAAAGCCTGTGATAAACGGCAGGGCGACAATCAGGATGAAGAAAAAATCAGAGGCCCTGGTCAGATAACTGATTTCCGGCAGGATGACTCGCCTGACTGCAAAAAATATCAAAGCAAAAATGATCATCAGGGTTAATGCATCTGCCAGAGGCTCATTGATGGTCATCCATGACCATTGCATGGTTTCTTCCAAAAGGGCAACGTGGGCCAGTAAAAATATGGGGACGATAAAAAGCAATAGATGGAAAATGTATGAAACAGCGAAAAAAACAGGACTTTTTCGGGTACTTGCCGGTAAAAAAGGGACCATCCAGGCCAAAATGGATCTGAATCCATATTTAAATGAAAAATAGGTATAAAGGAATTTTTCTTTCTGGCCTATGAGACGAACCAGTTGATAGAACTTGAATATGACACCCACAAGAAATATGGCCAAAGAAATCCATACCATGGGCCCCATAATAAAATTAATAAACGAATGCATCATCTTTCTCCTCTGTTAAAGCACTTTGTCCAGTGCAAGTACCTGCCTTGAATAGATACCGGCATTGATTGTTTTCAATAGGATGTTTTTATTATCCGGGCTGATCCGGGGTTCAAAAACCATATCAAACGCCTTTGGATAGGTCTTCCCGTTGACAACCAGATAATACTTTTGATCTTTTTCCATGCGGGTGGCAATGACCGTACTGTCTGCACTGATCTGCGGCTGCCACAATTTGTCTGCTTTAAGGTGCCATGGTTTTGCATTGACAATGATATCCCAGAAGTCATTGTTTTTATAGACAGCTGTCAATACTTTGCCGTCAGCAGAGTATGACAGGTCGCTGATCATGCTGTTGCACTGGTGATTCCAGGTTTCATTGTTTTCGCAGATGGTCCATTGGCCATAGGTATCTGATACGATGGCTGCAATTTTTGAAGACCCGTCATGAACCGCAAGTTTCCACAGCTGGTCAAATTGTTTGCTCCAAAAAGAAGCCCCGTCTTTGAACAGAAACCATTTTCCATCTATTCTGACCGGTGCCACCACAGATTGGTCCCTGTTAAAAAATTCCGGTTTCCAGACAGACTGAAAATCTTTGTCCCAGGCTGTATTGTTTTTTACCATGGAATAATCGAGCCGGTTTTTTCTGATGGCATAGGCAATTTGTTTGCCCTGCCGGTCAAAACAAAGATCCCACGCATTCATGAATGTTTCCGGATGGGCAATACCGTTCACAGCCGGTGAAAAGATGCCGGCATTGAAACCTTCCAGATCGGCCTGGCCTAACGGCTCAACCTGGACAATGGCAGCTGTCGTTCCCTGGTCGCTTAAGACCATGCCCGAAATATTGTCATAAAGGTTTTCCCATTCTGTGTCATTCACTGCCATTCCATACTGCCCGTCTCTTTGAACAGCAACACTGATAAACTGTCCGTCAGAAGAAGATTGCAGATCCCAGGCAAAATCAAACGTGGTTTCCCAGAATTCTCCATCAATACATGGGCTCCACTCTTCATCCTTTGCGGCAAGAACAGCAAGTTTTCCATCAGAAGTAAATTTTAAAGACCAGGCTTTTTCAAAAGTTTCTTCCCAGGCTTCCCCATTAACGCAGACACTGAACTCAGCATCATCCTGATTGACAATGGCTGCAATTTTTTCTCCGTCAGGACTGACACGCAAATCCTCCACCCAATTAAAGCGATCTTTCCATTCTTTAATCGGGATTTGTTTTTCAGCGGTCTGCCAATCCCAGGTGTTTTTTTCTGTCATTTCTTGTCTCCGGTTTCTATACGGTTTATATATTCCTTATTTATTTTGTAAAGAATATGATCAATAGAGGCTACGGTCAGAGGCTTTTCCAAAAAAGCATCAATCCCGGCCTGTGATATCTCTTTTCTGAGGTCATCATTAATAATGGTGGCCATCAATATCCTTGCAGTTCCCGGCTTTTGGGCAGCAACCTGTTTCAGAAGGGTCAGCCCGTCCATATCCGGCAGGAAATAATCTGAAATAACAACGTCAATATCTTGATATTTAAGAGAATTAAGCCCTTCAGCAGCTGATTTAAATATCAGGAATTTGAGCTGACCATCGGCAAAAAAAGTGCTTAATGACTCTCGAACATATTTGTCATTATCAATGATCATGACCTGTATTGATTTGTCTTTTTCCATATATTCCCTGTAAGGATTTATTGTTTTGAAAATACACAGAGCATTAAGCATGCCAGAAGAGGGGCATGATATTATTTTTTGTATAATTACAATTTGTTAAGTTAAAAATGCTTTGTTGTTCGATGCAAAAAAGATTGGAAAATTTCTAAAGATATTTGATAAATTTGAGAAATTTAGAAATATTGAGATCCGGGTTGATCCGGTTAACCCGAAATATCCGAGTTAAATCAGATCAAAAGGGCTGGTCGTTTGTTTTTTTCCATTTGTATCTGAATGTGTGATGATTCATTTTCAGCAGTCTGGCAGCCTTGCTTTCATTCCCTTTGGAAAGGGTTAAGGCCTGGGCCATATATTTTTTTTCCATGGCTTCCAATAGGCTTGACAGATCAATCCCCTGATCCGGGATGTGGGGTGTCTGGTCGTTTTCGATTCCAGATGCAAGGGCAGGTCTCTTGTTTTCAGGAGGGTGAATGCCAAGGTCTTTACTTGAGACCAGCTCGTTTTGAGAAATCAGGACCGCCCGTTCAATGATGTTTTTCAGTTCTCTGACATTGCCGGTATATTGATGTGAGAAGAGCAGGTCTTGAGCATCCTTGCAAAAACTGGTCAGATTCTTTTTAAATTTTTCATTAAATTTAAACAAAAAATGTTTGGCCAGAGGGAGAATATCATCTCTTCGTTCATTTAAAGAAGGGATGTCTGCTTTTATCACGCAGAGCCTGAAGAACAGATCTTTTCTGAACAGTTCCTGGTCCACCAGATGTTCAAGATCTTTGTTGGTTGCCGAGACAACTCTTACTTTTACCTTGTATTTTTTTGTGCCCCCGACTTTGTAGAATTCACCGTTTTCAAGAAATCTGAGCAGCTTGGCCTGACCGGCAAGGCTTAAATCCGCCACCTCATCAAGAAAAAGAGTGCCGTTATCCGCTTCTTCGATCAGTCCTTTTTTTCCTTGTTTTTTTGCACCGGAAAAAGCG
>JBDRPM010000045.1:0-9835 GCA_043827005.1 Pseudomonadota bacterium
CGTTAAATTCAACAGAACGACTTTTAAATACCATACGCAGCAATAAGACTTTTCAGTCGGTTAACCCTTCAGATTCAAGCAGAAAAGAAGAAACCATCACCACTAAAAAAATCAATCCAAAAACAATGGTCGCCGGTGTCGTTATTGACGAAGATGTCATCAGTTTGTCTTTGACCGGTGAAAACAGGGTCACCAGGACAAAAGAGTTAATCAAATGGCAATATGTTCCGTTGCCTGAAGGATTTACCATTGAAAATGAACGGCTCAGTCCATTTTTAAAAACAACCATTGAACGATTCCTGGGGCAGTATAAAAAAGTTAAAATATGGACCAGTCTTGAGACCAAAGATCTTAAACTCAGGCATATTGTCGTACCTGACCTGCCGGACTCAAAAATCGGTAATGCAGCTTTATGGGGATTGAAAAAGGAATTTGAAATCCACCCTGACCTGGATGTGTTTGATTTTCAAGTGGTTGATACTTTTATGGATGTCGGCACCTCAAAAAAAAAGGTCAATGCATTTACCGGTGACCGGAAAAGAATTCATCTGTTAAAAAAAGTGTTTTCAAATGCCGGGTTCCCCTTAACCGGGATAACCGCTTTACCGTTTGCGTTTCAAAATTTTTTTAAAACCCGCGTGGTTGACCCGATAGGTGAACCTTTTGTCATTGTCAATATATCAGGATTGTATTCAGATATATTCTGTTTTTCAAAGGCTGGTGTTTTACTGGTCAGAAACGTACGAGGCGGGGCAAACAGCCTGGTTGAAGAATTCATTCAGCCCAATGAAACAGGCATGATTGAAAAAAATGCGGTCAGGGACTGGTTATGTGCAGATTTTAATACAGATAGTCTTGAATTTGAAAAAATCCGTCATGCCTCTGACCGGTTGATCGCAAAGATTGTTCGAACCGGTGATTATTGTTCCAATAATGTAGCCGCCAATAAACCCATTGAACACTATCTGTTTTACGGCCAAACCGATAACTGCAATTCATTCATGACATTTGCCAGACAACAGATACCAGGGTCTGTGGGATTGTTCAATCCATTGGAGAAACTGTCGTTTAACAATATGCACATTACAATCCCGGTGCTGGCACAAGAGCGCAATACCATCATTCCTGCAACTGCGGTTTCGTTATCAGCCAATGATATTACCCCCAATTTTTTATATACCTATCTGGATAAAGAAGCACAGGCCAGATTTGCAGCATTGAATTATGGTATTGCAACTACCTGTCTGATTGTTCTAATCTTATGCAGTACATTGTGGTTCTGGTTGAACAGTCAGGAGAACAGACTCTTAAAACAGCAGACAGCCATTACAGCACAATTGAATCAATATACACCCGCTGTTACCCAGGAACATTTGATTAAACGAATGGGCGAGGCCCGCAATAAAGCCAATCTTTTAAAAACATATACCCGGGATTATCTGGGTCTGGCACTGATAAACGAAGTCATCAGTTTAACCCCCCCTCATATTTTTATTGATTCTTTGCATATTAACCGGGTTGACGATCAAATCATCAAACCAATTAAAAAAAACAATACTGATAAGCAACAGATCTCACAAATTGTGCTCAAAGGTTTTGTAAAAACTGATTCTGCTGCACTGGAATCAACATTGACCGGATTGATTATCCGCTTACAGGATTCCTTGTTGTTTAAAAATATTGTATTGGAAGATAAAATAAATGATACAGATAAAGCCAAAGACATGTTAACCTTTACTGCACTGATGGAAATTGAATAATGGGTATAAAATCTTCCCATCTATCCATTCAGAAATTACCACCTGCTACCCTGGGGTTGATCGGCATCTGTCTTGTTCTGGTCGGCCTGATTATTGCCGTCGGCATTCTGCCTAAATATATCAATATCAGAAAAATAACCCAAAAAAATAGTGAGCAATCTTTATTGCTTGAAGAGCAACAAGCGTTATATCCCCTGTATGCAAAAGCAGATCAGCTCGCCAATATTGAATTTTTTCCCAAACTGCCGTTTCCTGAACGAAAGGCATTGGAAAGGGACAAGATTTCAAATTTGTCCAAACCCTTTGAGCAATTGGCCATTCAAAATCGTCTGAATCTATCTAAAAACAGCCTGGATGTTGAAACCTTGCATGCACTGTCTGATCAGGTGTCCATTGAATTGTTGCTTTCCGGGCAATTGTTTGATTTTAGAAATTACCTGGTTGCACTGGGAGGACTTCCCTATTTTAATTTTGTTCAATCCATTGAAATTCAATCAAATTTTAACAAAATAAAACAATTTAAAGTCAAAATCATGATTAATATTGAAAAGAAATAAGTGATGAGCAAACGAGAAATAATTATTGTATTGGTTTCAGTTTTGATTGGCCTGTATGGCCTGCTCGATTACCTGTTTTTTTCAAATCAATCCAAGACAAATACTCCTGCCGCGATAACAGCCCATAAAAAACAGATTGAAGAGTTGGTCACAACCGCCAATGCCGGTCTATCCTCTATAGATGCAATCAATAAGCAGGTTAATTATCCTTATGTGTTGACACGGATTGAAACTGCCTGGCAAAATGATCCGTTTGTTTCCCGTTCATCTCAGAACGAATCAAAGCAAATAGCTGATAAAGGCAAAGAAGATGTTGTTCACCTTGTCTATTCAGGGTTCATTCAGGTAGGCAATGAATTTATGGCTGTTGTGAATGGAATGGAATACTTAACAGGTGATATAATCCAGGAAATCGGATATAAGATTAAACGAATCACGCCCACCCGGGTTATTTTGATGACACAGGCCGACAAAGAGATAATTCTCTTATTAGAGGACAACTAATTGGAATAGATTATGGGTATAAAAACAAACAAACAGATGATGGTCTATTGTCTGGCATTGTTTATTGCAATGTCACTACTGGCAGGGTGTAAATCAACTGATAAAACCGTTAAAAAGCCGGACCCATATGAAAAGTGGCGGGTATTGTCTGAAAACTCAAAAGGGGTGACACCCACACCAAGAGCATATGATTTACAATTAGAGGAATCAAAAAAGGAAGAACAAAACAAGGACATCCCCGGAACAGAACTGTCTAAACAGGCTGGCCCATCAATTGCTCAACCGGTTTTTCAAAATAGCAGTCAACCTGATCTTCCCACCATGCCCATTACCATGAAAATGCATGATGTCCCTGTTTCGGTTTTGTTGCGAACTTTGGCCAGGGCTGCCAATGTGAATATCATGATCAATGAATCCATTACAGGCAATGCCAAGATCAATATTCAAAATTTAGCCTGGGACATGGCTTTTAAGGGCGTACTCAATACCTATGGACTAACCTATCAATGGTCGGATGACATCCTGCGGGTGATCACGGTTGAGGATTTAAACAAGGATATTGCATTGATGGAGGCCCGCCAGAAATTTGAAAAAAGCAAAAAACAGCATGTGATCACCATGCTGGCCATTGAAAAGGAAGAAGAAAAATTAGATCCGTTGATCACCAAGATCGTAAAAATTGATTATGCTGATCTGGAACCGTTACGGGACAACCTGGAAAAATATTTATTGTCCACCAAACAAGACCTTGATTTGAGCAAGGGAAATGATTCCAAATCAGATCAGCCAGATAAAGAGCCAAATCTTAGAGGTGGTATTTTAATGGATAAGGGGACCAATTCCCTGATTATCCAGGCAACTTTGACAGATATCCAGAAGATTGTGCCCATTATTCGTGAATTGGATCGGCCCAGCCACCAGATCCTAATTGAAGCCCATATTGTGGAGGCCAATTCCGATACCGCCAAGGAGCTTGGCGTTCAGTGGGGCGGGTTGGGTCTTCGCACCACTGGAAACAACAACAACACCTGGATTGGCGGACCTCTCGGCAGTTTTGACAAATCATTGCTTGTCAGTTCAGATGATGCAACAGCAACTTCCCCTGCCGGGAGTCAAGTTGTTCATCTCCCCAATATCTCCACCGGTTCCAATTTCCCCTCCTCAGAAAATGCCGGCACTGAAGGTTGGAAAGGATTAACCCTTGGGATCATGAATCAGGAATTGGGTGGATGGTTGTTGTATACACAATTAACTGCTCTGCAGGAAGAGGGCAAACTCAATATTTTGTCCAAACCCTCTATTACCACCATGGATCATCGAAAAGCCACCATTGAAAGCGGCAGCGAAGTTCCGTTTCAGACTGTTGAAGACAATGAGGTTAAAATTGAATATAAAAAGGCGGTTATCAAACTTGAGGTCACGCCCCATGTGGTGAACAATAAAGTGATCCGGCTGGATATTTTAACCCATAAGGATGAACTGGACTGGACCCGGACGGTTGCCGGCAACCCAACCATTATTACCAAGAATGCTGAAACACGGGTGAACCTGTACGACGGCCAGACCACTGTAATCGGCGGGTTGAACAAAGAACTGATCCAGGAGTCAGAAGCAGGCGTACCGTATTTAAAAGATTTGCCGTGGATTGGTGCTCTGTTCAGGAGTAATGCTGATTCTGCCGGTATGGAGGAGTTGTTGATATTTATCACACCTCATATTTTAAAACAGCGGGCCCAAGAACCAACTGCTCCTCAGACCATTCCCAAGACAATGAGATAGGAAAAAGGCGTTTTATATGGAATACTTCAGGTCATTCAATCTTGATCAGGAACCCTTTTCCAACTCTCCTGATCCAGGATTGTTTTATGAATCCAGGCAGCACCTTCAAGCCCTTCAGAAGTTAGAAATCTCCATTCGTCTGAAACGCGGTCTTAATGTCATTACCGGTGATGTGGGCACCGGCAAGACCACCTTAAGCCGACAGCTTATTCAAAAATTGTCCCAGGACCCGGACATCCGGTATTCACTTGTGTTAGACCCTGGTTTTTCTTCCAATGTCGATTTTTTATCCTGTATTTACAGGTCATTTGCAGATCGACCCAATAATGACGTAACCGAATACACCCTAAAAGAATCAATTAAAAATTATCTGTTCTTAAAAGGGGTTGATGAAAATCAAACCCTGGTGTTGATCATTGACGAGGGGCAGAAATTACCGGTTTTCTGCCTTGAAATTTTGCGGGAGTTGTTGAATTATGAAACCAATGATCAAAAGTTGCTGCAGATTGTTATTTTTGCTCAAAAAGAGTTTGATCCGGTGGTGGACACCCTTGAAAATTTCAAGGATCGCATCAATTTTCGGTATGTCCTGTCCCCTCTGGGCTTTACAGAAACAAAAGCTTTGATCAATTACAGACTGAACCAATCCTTAATCCCTGGCGAAACCTTAAAGTTTTTTACATTTTTTTCTTATGTTGCACTGTTTTATTATACCCGTGGTTATCCTAGAAAAATTATTAATTTATGCCATCATATTATCCTGTCATTAATTGTTGAAGATAAATCGTGTGCAGATGTTTTATTTGTCCGTTCCTGTGCCAAAAAGGTTTTTTTTTCATCCCCCAAAAAGATTGGTCTGCTGCCTGTTTTCATTGCTTCAGCGATTCTTGCAATTTCTATTTCTTTTTTTAATTTTCCTGATTTATCAGGATTGAAGACAATTTTTATTGAACAAATAAAACCCCGTACTTTTTCCGATGGTAAGAAGCAGACTGAACCCATAGTATCCATGGACACAACGCTGAAAACTGAATCCAAACAGCCCATTGTTCCCGCTCAAACGATTGATCAGGCGGCTGAGCAGGCTGTTGTTCAGTTTCCAAAATACATTCAAACAACACGTGATGAAATCCAAAAATCAGATATGCCTGATATGTTAGGCCGACTAGAAGTTACCCATAATCAGACCTTGTCAAAAATGATGGAACTGATTTATGGCGGGTTTAATGAAGGATATTTAAAAAAATTACTGAACCATAACGCACAAATTAAGAATCCAAATTTTATTCGTTCAGGCGTCTGGGTCCAGTTTCCTGAAATGGACAATACCATTAAGGCCGTTTATAAAGATTTTTTTTGTATCCTTCTGTCACAAACCGATAATTTTAAAAAAGCATATGCCCTTGCAAAAGAATATGACAATAAGTCGTTTAATGTTCGTATTGTTCATGAATCGGATCATAAGGGGGGGCATATTTTTTCTATCATTGTTAACCGATATTTTGATACTATGCAGGAAGCACAGGATTTTAAAAATACAGATCCCATGATGATGCAGGCAAAAACAACTCGTGTCGCTGCACTGATTTCAGGGGATCTGCCCGGATAAAGGAAACTGGAATTTGAGAAAGCGTAAAAAACTTGGTGAGATGCTTTTAGAAGCCGGATTGATTGAAAAAACGCAATTGGAAAAAGCGTTGTCCAATTATAAAAAATCCGGGATTAAGCTGGGACAATATATGGTTCGCGAAGGCATGGTCAGTGAAGAGGCCATTGTAAATCTCTTGTCCGACCAGGTTAAAATTAAAAAATATACACCAGGAGAATTTCCCACCACCACCAGCTTGTCTAAATTTATAGATGTGGATACAGCCAAAAAACTACAGGCTGTTCCCATTGGTCAGAAAGGTTCTATTTTAAGCGTTGCCATGATCGATCCTTTGGATATAACAGCATTGGATCATATTGAAATACAAACCGACATGGAAGTGATTCCGATCATCTGTACGGAACATGACTTTAATCTTCTGGTCGCAAGTATTTACGGATCATATGCCGGTAAAGACGGAATGCTGGGAAACATCCAGGAGTTTGAAGAAATGGATGTTATTGAAGAAGACTCCATGGCAGCGGAAGAACAATCCGGTATGGCCCTTCATGACATGGCTGAAGAGGCCCCGATTATCCGGCTGGTGAATTCGATTTTAACCCAGGCGGTTCAGGAGGGTGCTTCAGATATTCATGTCAGTCCTGAAAAAAAGAATATCGAGATCCGTTTCAGGGTGGATGGCAAGCTTCACCATGTGCCGGCCCCGCCAAAATCCATGTTTCTATCCATGGTTTCCAGGCTCAAGATTCTGGCCAACCTGGATATCTCCATTTCAAGAATTCCCCAGGACGGCCGGTTTACCGTGTTTGTCAATGAACGGGAGATCAATATCAGGGTGTCCACCATTCCCACGGTTTATGGAGAAAATGTGGTGTTACGGCTCCTTGATACCAGCACAGGAATTTACAGCCTTGAAAATCTGGGCGTTTCAGAAAATGACCAGCGGCTTATCGAAAAAATGATTAAAAAGCCTTACGGCATGATCCTGTGTACAGGACCTACCGGTTCCGGCAAAAGTACCTCTCTTTTTTCCATGCTCAAGCTGATCAATACTCCGGACATGAATATTATTACCCTGGAAGATCCGGTTGAGTACCGCATGGATCACATCCGCCAGACCCAGTTGAACAAAAAAGCCGGCATGACTTTTGCCAGTGGTCTTCGATCCATTCTTCGCCAGGACCCTGATGTGATCATGGTGGGTGAAATCCGGGATTCTGAAACCGCCGGAGTGGCCGTACAGGCAGCACTTACAGGACATCTTGTCTTGAGCACCGTGCATACCAATGATGCAGCCGGCGCCATTACCCGGTTTGTGGATATGGGAATCGAACCTTTTCTGGCCTCATCGGTCATGCTGCTGTCCATTGCCCAGCGTCTGATCCGTAAGGTCTGCCCAAATTGCAAGGAATCCTATAAACCCAGTCCTGAAATTTTAAAGTTCTGGGAACTTGAATCTGCCCAGGGTGTTGATTTTGTCCGGGGCAAAGGATGTTTTCAATGCAAAAATACAGGGTATAAGGGACGGGTCGGGCTGTACGAAGTGCTTCACATTGATGAAGACGTCAAAGAGATGATATTAAAAGGCTATTCTGCCCAGCAGATTACCAAAGAATGCACTTTGTCCGGTCGTTTGACCACCTTGAAAAATGATGCCGCCATGAAGGTGGCCAATGGAATCACCAGTGCCGAGGAGGCAGCATCTGCTGTAATGATGTAATCATGTCCACCTATCTGTATACAGCATTCAATGAAAACGGAAATCCCATTTCAGGTGAGATTGATGCTGATTCATCTGAGCAGGCATTTGAACTTTTGGCTGCCCGGGGTGATATTCCGGATACGGTCAAAAAAAAATCCTCCGGTTCCAGTGATTCAGATACCGGATTTTCCAAGCTTGATGAACTGCTTTCTCCTATCAAGCCACGGGAAATCATTCTGTTTACAAAACAGTTCAAAACCCTTATCAAGGCAGGGGTCCCCATGATACAGATTTTTGGCATCATGGAAGCCCAGACTGGAAACAAAAGATTGCGACATGTTATTTCTTGTTTACTTGAAGATATTCGTGAAGGTGATTCACTCTCCAAGGCATTTATCAAGCATGAGCGTTTATTTTCCCCTTTGTATTGTTCAATGATTCGTGCCGGAGAATCCTCCGGATCTCTGCCGGAAGTTCTCGATCGGTTAATATACATCATTCAGCATGAAAACAAGGTTAAATCGGACATAAAAGCGGCATTACGATATCCTGCCATTGTAACCATTATGTTAGGCTGCGCCTTTATCTTTCTATTAACCTTTATCATACCCAAGTTTATCAGTATATTTGAAAAAATAGGGCTTGATCTTCCAATACCCACCCAAATCTGTATTTTTCTGTATTCAATTTTAAGTAATTACTGGCACATTATGCTGGTCGTTATTATTGTGACCCTGGTTGCCCTTTTAAATGCCATACGTACTGAAACCGGGCGCTTTTATAAAGATCGGTTTTTAATGAAACTGCCATTGTTTGGGCCATTGTTTGTTAAAGCCAGTATGTCCCGGTTTGCCAGTATTTTTTCTATTCTTCAGTCCAGCGGATTAACGGTTCTGGACTCCATGGATATTTTAGCTGATACAATCTCCAATGCCGCAATTACCAGGGAATTTGTTAAAGTTAAGGAGATGCTCACAGAAGGCAAAGGTATTTCACGCCCGTTAAAAGCGGCTAAATATTTTACGCCCATGGTGGTGAACATGATTGCCATAGGTGAGGAATCGGGCAATCTGGATGAAATGCTCCAGGAAGTAGCCAATCATTATGATTCTGAGGTAGAATACAGCACTAAAAGTCTGGCTGATGCCATTGCGCCTATTTTAACAATTGGTCTTGCTGCTGTTGTTGGCTTTTTTGCGCTTGCGATTTTTTTACCCATGTGGGATTTAACAAAAATGGTAAAGTGATTTGATTTTCAAGGTTTAGGTGTGGTTAATGAACTAGCCACTTACAAATAAGAGTATTTAAAATATAGTTTACATTAAGATTAAACAAAAAGGAGAAAGCAAAAATGAGAAACAATCTGGTTATTCGCAATCAAAAGGGTTTTACGCTAATTGAAATCATTGCCGTTCTTGTTATTTTAGGCCTTTTGGCTGTTGTGGCAGTCCCCAAATTTATTGATCTTCAAACCCAGGCTAGAGAAAAATCTGCCGACGGCGTATGGGGTGCTGCAAATTCAGTGTCATCTTTGAACTTTGCCAAAGGTGTTTTGGACCCCACGAACAGCACGCCTGTATCAACAGGACAACATTTGTTAGATGGTATGGATTCAACTCCCCAGGGTTGGTCAGCAAGTGGTGCTACCATTACTGATGGAACCTATACGATTACGGTTACCACGGCTGAAGTGGAAGGTGTTTCAAGAGCGGTTCTCAGCAAAAGCTGGTAGTATAACCATAGTTTAATCCATGGGCTTACGTCTCTATTTGATTGATTTAAGCCCATGGATTAATAGTTAAATTTTTAAATATATCAGCTTGATAACGCTAACTGATTTAGTTAGGGCCCACTCAAAAATAAATTTACATTTTGAAAGCCGATTCATCCTGTCCTGCTGCGTTGTGTAAATTCGGCATATTCC
>JBDRPM010000046.1:0-13953 GCA_043827005.1 Pseudomonadota bacterium
AAAGACATTTTGGTATTTCAAAAATGGAAAAATTATTATGCAACTATTTAAAATTATTAAACCAACGAACAAAATGCCTAAAATTTCATGAAATATTCGGGTTAAAACAAAACCGCCGGCAATAGAGGCTTGATATTCCTATTGCCGGCGGTATGGATCTGTCTGGTTATAATTTTAAGGACACAGGTTTGTATTCAGCTCCATGGAAATTTTGTGGAGTAGCAATGTTTTTTTTCTTCGTCGGAAAGGCTTTCGAATTGTTTTATATCATTGTCATGGGTTTCGTTAATATAGCAAATATGGGTTTCCCCTTTTCTGTCTTCTACCCAGACGATGGAGTCATATGCGCTTTTCATATCAGCACTCCTTTATTTTCAGGTTGATGATGAGTTGTTTTTCATCATAGCCAAAAATAATACCGATATAATGGTTGTAAACATGGTCAACTGTTTTTGTTTAAAATCAAACTCATACGCCTCTGACAGGACTGGCCCGGATATTTCATGAAATATTCGGGTTAGATCAGGCGCTATATTCAGTCGGGACAATTTACGGTTGTATGTTTTGGTGAAATCCTGTAAAACTGCCGACTTATGTATTTGTCATTAATGTTTCCCGCAGGGGTGGGAAATTGAAGAATTGATAGTGAGATTTTAGATTTGTTTAAACGGAGAAATGTAAGATATGGCAAAAACCATTGTTCAAAAAATAATTGATAAGCATTATGTTCAGGGAGAAAAAATTCCAGGGTGTGAGGTTGCAATAAGAATTGACCAGACCCTGACCCAGGATGCCACCGGCACCATGGCTTACCTGCAGTTTGAAGCCATTGGCGTACCACGGGTAAAGACAGATTTAAGTGTCAGCTATGTGGATCATAACACCTTGCAGTCTGATTTTAGAAATGCAGATGACCATCGATTCCTGCAGTCAGTGGCCAATAAATATGGGTTGCATTTTTCAAGGCCCGGCAATGGCATCTGTCACCAGCTTCACCTGGAAAACTTTGCCAAACCAGGGTCGACATTAATCGGCTCTGACAGTCATACGCCCACTGCCGGCGGCGTGGGCTCCATGGCCATGGGCGCCGGCGGACTGGATGTGGCAGCTGCCATGGCCGGTATGCCATTCCGGATCAAGTACCCAAAAGTCATGGGAATCAAATTGACCAATGCCCTGAACCAGTGGGTGTCGGCCAAGGATGTGATCCTTGAAGTGCTGAGGCGCATTGATGTTAAAGGCGGTGTGGGGTATGTGCTTGAATATTTTGGAGAAGGGGTGAAAACTCTTTTAGTGCCGGACCGGGCAACCATTACCAACATGGGAACGGAAACCGGCTGCACCACTTCGATTTTCCCCAGTGATGAAATTACGTTGGCTTTTTTAGCCGCAGAGGACAGGGCCGAAGATTTTACAGAACTGCTCCCGGATGCAGACGCAGTCTATGATGAGATCATGGAGATTGATCTGGCCAAGGTTGAGCCCATGGCAGCCTGTCCCCATAGCCCCGGAAGGGTAAAACCGGTTCGCAAGCTTGCCGGTATGGCGGTGCAGCAGGTGGGGATTGGCTCGTGCACCAACTCTTCATTAAGGGATATGGAAATGAGTGCGGCCATCATGGATGGGCAGACTGTAAATGAAAAGTTACACATGGTCATTAACCCGGGTTCCCGTCAGGTGGTGGAACATCTGATTGAATCAGGTGCCTATCGAAAACTGGTGGCTTCAGGTGCCAGAATGCTGGAAAACTCCTGCGGCGCCTGTATCGGCATGGGGGCAGCGCCTTGCTCTAAAGCGGTGTCGGTCAGAACATACAATCGAAACTTTCTGGGCAGAAGCGGTACAAAAGATGCGGATGTGTATCTGGTCAGTCCGGAAACTGCCGCAGCAACCGCATTGTTTGGCGTGATGACCGATCCAAGGGATCTGACGATTGATTATCCTCAAATCACAATGCCTGAAAAATTTATGGTTAACAGCAACATGATCATAAAACCATTGGCTCAAGAAGATGCCAGCCAGGTTGAAGTGATCCGGGGACCCAATATTGCCCCGCTGCCGGAATTTTTACCCCTGGGGGACACCTTGTCCGGGGAGGTGATTTTAAAGGTTGAAGATGATATCACCACCGATCATATCATGCCGGCCGGAGCAAAGATTTTGCCCCTTCGGAGCAATATTCCTGAAATATCCAGATTTGTGTTTGAAGTGGTGGACACACAATTTCCCCAAAGAGCGCTGGATAAAAAAGGCGGATTTATTATCGGGGGTGAAAATTATGGACAAGGATCATCCAGAGAGCACGCCGCCCTTGCTCCCAAATACCTGGGAGTAAAAGCTGTGATTGTCAAATCATTTGCAAGAATTCATCTGGCCAACCTGATCAATTTCGGCATTGTTCCATTAACGTTTAAAAATGCAGATGATTATGATACCATTGCTCTTGGAGATGATCTTGAAATCCGGATCAATGACCTTCAGGATGCTCATATTGTCCTGAAAAATAAAACCAGGAATGCAGAATATGGCCTGGCCCACACCCTGTCCCCCCTGGATGCCCGGATACTAAAATCAGGCGGGAAATTACCCTGGATCAGAACACAGGTGTAAAAATTCAGGGTTGGTACAGCATATCATTTTTATAGAAAATATGGAATGATCGAAATAAGGAGAACAACATGTCAAAAATTGTAATGACAACCCCGCTGGTGGAGCTGGACGGAGATGAAATGACCCGGGTGCTCTGGCCTGTTATCAAGGAAAAACTCATTGAACCCTTTGTGGACTTGAAAACCGAATATTATGATCTGGGTATTAAAAAAAGAGATGAAACCGATGACCAGATTACGATTGATGCAGCCAATGCCATCAAAAAATATGGCGTGGGCGTAAAAAATGCCACCATCACCCCTAATCAGGAACGGGTGGAAGAATATGATCTAAAGGCACAGTGGAAAAGCCCCAATGGAACCATCCGGGCCATGCTTGACGGTACGGTGTTCAGAAAACCAATTTTGGTCAATAATATCAAGCCGGCGGTGAAATCCTGGAAAAAACCCATTGTTGTGGGCAGGCATGCCTATGGAGATGTGTATAAAAATGCAGAAATAAAGGCTCCAACTTCCGGCAAGGCAGAGATTGTGTTTACGGACAAGGATGGAAATGAAACCCGTGAGACCATCATGGAATTTGACGGACCCGGTGTTATCCAGGGAATACACAATACCGATGCATCCATTTCCAGTTTTGCCCGGGCATGTTTTGAATATTCCCTGGATCAGAAGATTGACTGCTGGTTTGCCACAAAAGATACTATTTCAAAAAAATATGACCAGACCTTTAAATTGATTTTTGAAGACATATTTGAACAAGAATACAAAGAAAAATTTAAAGCTGCCGGCATTGAATTTTTCTATACGCTTATTGATGATGTGGTGGCCCGGATGATGAAAACTGAAGGCGGTATGCTCTGGGCATGTAAAAATTATGACGGGGATGTCATGAGTGATATGGTGGCTTCTGCATTCGGATCGCTTGCCATGATGTCTTCTGTTCTGGTTTCACCCCATGGTTATTTTGAATATGAAGCTGCCCATGGTACGGTTCAACGTCATTATTACAAACACCTGAAAGGTGAAAAAACCTCTACCAATGCCGTGGCCCTGATTTTTGCCTGGACCGGTGCTTTGAAAAAAAGAGGGGAGCTTGATAACCTGCCGCAGTTATCAATTTTTTCAGATACATTGGAAAAAACAGTGATCGATACCATAGAAGATGGGTACATGACAGGAGACCTGGCAGCCATTTGTAATCCTGCTGCTAAAAAAGTTCTGGATTCTATTCAGTTTCTGGATGAATTGAGCAGACGGCTTAAGGCGGTATTATAACCAGAGAAGATTGTTTTTAGCCAGGGTGATCGCATGTAGAAAAAAACATAACTACTTGAAATTAAAGAGGAATTTTTTATCTAGACTTTTAGTTATTAATGATGTAAGTATTGGTAACAAAAACGAGGAGTTACCAATGTCTGAAAAATCAATAGAACATTTTTTTAAGAGGATAGATGATCACCGGCATCATAACAAGCTTCATAAATTGATAGATGTCATCATTATCGCAATCTGTGGAGTCATTGCCGGGGCCGATACTTATGAGCAAATCGAAAATTTTGGCAAAAAGCGTAAGAAATGGCTTTCAAAATTTTTGGAATTGCCGCATGGGATACCATCACATGATACATTTGGCAGGATTTTTGAGAGGATGAATCCCAATGAGTTTCAAAATAGTTTTAAGCTCTGGATCGGATCTGTAACAGAACGGACACAAGGCCAGGTAATCGCAATAGACGGTAAAACCCTGAGACGCTCACATGATAGGTCAAATGATAAAAAAGCTATCCATATGATTAGTGCGTGGGCATCCACCAATCAAGTGGTTCTGGGTCAACTGAAGACAGAAGAAAAATCAAATGAGATTACGGCGATCCCCAATCTTTTAAAATTGCTTGATGTATCCGGATGCATCGTAACCATAGATGCCATGGGAACTCAAAAAAAGATTGCTAAAACGATTGTGGAAAAGGATGGTGACTATATTCTTGCCGTGAAAGAGAACCATAAAACCCTGCATAATGATACTGTATTGTTTTTCAAGGAAATGGAAAGCATGAAAAAAGAAGGGTTTGTCTTTGATGAGTACGAAACAGTAGATGGTGATCACGGTCGGATAGAAACCCGAAAATATGTAATGACCTCTGATATTGGCTGGTTGCATGACAAAGAGAATTGGGCCGGGTTAAAAAGTATTGGCATGGTGGAAAGCAGCAGAGATATAAAAGGTGAATGCAGTCATGAGAAGCGGTATTATATTTCAAGCCTTGACTGCGATGCTAAAAAATTTGGAGATGCGGTTAGAAGCCATTGGGGAATAGAGAATTCAGTACATTGGGTATTGGATATAGCGTTCAGGGAAGATGAAAGCAGGATAAGAAAAGGATCAGCCCCTGAGAATTTTGCTGCGATACGGCACATAGCTTTGAATTTATTGCGGAACAATAAAATGTTCAAAGGCAGTGTAAAAAGTAAAAGGTTGAATGCAGCTATGGATACAGAGTATCTGGAGAATGTTATGTTTGGGTGACAATATCTCTAACCAGCGGCACATAAGGACTTTTTGATATTTACTTGCGTTGCCCCTGTGTTTTTAGCCCATCATTCTTGACATTTTGGTAAAAGTTCGCTAAAGTGTTGCGTTTATGGTGGTTTATAGGGCTAACAGATAAATATTAGGTAAAATTAAGTTAAGGATTGTTGATTTATGAAACGTACATTTCAACCAAGTAATCGGAAAAGAACAAGAAAACATGGCTTTCGAAAAAGAATGGCAACCCCTGGTGGACGGCGTGTAATTAACGCCAGAAGAGCAAAAGGTCGAAAAAAACTATCTGTCTAAAGAAGAATTTATTGAGTAACTTTTGTTTACCAAAAACGACACGGCTCCTGAAGAGAGCTCAATTTTTAACACTTTCGAAACAAGGGAAAAAAGTTTATACCGACTGCTTTATAGCTATTGTACTTGACACGACTGCTCAGAACAATCGAATTGGTATTACAGTATCAAAAAAAGTGGGGAATGCAGTAAGGCGTAACAGGATAAAGAGAATTATTAGAGAATATCTCAGACATAACAAAGAGATTATTACAGGGCCTAAAGATATCAATATTATTGCACGGAAAGGTCTGACAACGCTGTCCAACCAAGATATTTTGGAAAAGCTTGATAAACTTTTTAGAAAAATAGCAATGGCTTAGCCAATGAAAAAACTATTATCGATATGTATTAAATTTTATCAATATTTTATATCTCCTTTGACAGGACCCAATTGCCGGTTTTATCCGACGTGCTCGGTTTATGCACTTGAGGCAGTTGAAAAGTATGGCCCGGTTAAAGGTACGGTGCTTGCCGTAAAAAGAATTTTGCGTTGTCATCCATTCCATGCAGGAGGATTTGATCCTGTCCCATAATTTATCCATGCGTTAGACAGCTTTCTTCTTCTTAATTATCGGGTATAACCTTTATAACCTGTGTTCAGGTTAGGAGAGAAAATGGATGAACAAAAACGATTAATATTGGCTGTTGTGCTTTCCATGATAGTCCTTCTGGGATATCAGATGTTTTTTGTAAAGCCGCCAGAGCCGGTAGCCCCCCTTCCAGCAGTTGAAACTTCTGAAGAAAATGTAACCCGGGAAAAAGAAAACGTCCTTGATCTTTCACATGTAAAGCCTTTGGTCCCAGTGGTATCTGCCTCTGCTGGTGTTGAAGCTCAGCCGAAGAACTATCGTACCATTGAGGTGTCAACACCACTGTATCATGTTGTGATTTCAGAAAAAGGCGCAGCAGTAAAAAGCTTTGAGTTGAAACAGTTCAAAGAGACCAATGCAAAAGACTCGCCCTTAAAGCATTTGGTGCCGGAGCAGCTTGTAAATGGAACGCTTTTGTTTGATCTTGAAGGCGAATCCATTGCCGGATTAAAGGACGCAGTCTATACTGCCAGTGTTGATGCCACTGCCACCGTAATCGAACAGGGCAAGACAAGTATTGAGTTTATGTGGACAACTTTACAAGGATATGGGGTCAAAAAAATATTCACGTTTGCAGCCGATTCTTATGTGATTGATTGTGATATTGTGATTGAAAACAATACCACGGGTGTGTTGAATGATGCCATCGTTATATCCGCTCAGGGTATTTATACCGATGAGACCAAAAGCCGCTCCCGATTTGCGTTTGAAGGGCCCATGCTCTATGTGGATGGTGAATTCACCTCTGTTGAGCCCAATGATGTCAAAATCACAGAAAAAGACAGGAAAAAAGAATCCAAGGTTCTGGAAAAAATAAGCAACAGCAAGTTCAGCGGTAAAATTGACTGGGCCGGGTATTCGGAGCGGTATTTTATGACCGCAGTGATGCCAAAAGTCAAGGATGACGGCACAGTGATTGATGGCAGAGTCAAGCTGTCCTATGTTGATGATCTTGTCACCACACAATATATCCGTAAGATGGATCGCCTGGAATCAGGAACGTCCGGCGTATATGGCTTTAAATTTTATATGGGACCCAAAAGCCAGCAGGTGTTGAGTTCTTATGGCAACAATTTAAAAGAAAGCGTTAACTTCGGATTTTTCAATATTATTGCCGGGCCATTGCTCAAGACCATGAATATTATTTATGGCTTGATTCCCAACTATGGAATTGCCATTATTTTGTTGACCGTATTTATCAAGCTGGTGTTCTGGCCACTGGGTACCAAAAGCTATAAATCCATGAACAAAATGAAAAAAGTCCAACCCTTGATGATGGAGATCCGGGAAAAATATAAAGATGATAAGCAGAAAATGAATCAGGAGGTCATGGCGCTCTACAAGACCTACAAGGTCAACCCGGCGGGCGGTTGTCTGCCGCTTCTGGTTCAGATGCCGATCTTTTTTGCCCTTTACCGGATGCTGTATCAGGCCATTGAACTGCGGCATGCACCGTTTTTCGGCTGGATCACAGATCTGTCAGCACCGGACCGGCTTTTTGAATTCGGTTTTTCCATCCCCATGATGCAGGAGCCTTACGGCCTTCCAATGCTGACATTGATCATGGGGGCTTCCTTTTTCATTCAACAGAAAATGTCACCCACAGCCGGTGATCCCATGCAGGCAAAAATGATGATGTTTATGCCGGTCATGATGACCGTTATTTTTATTAATTTCCCGTCAGGATTGGTTCTTTATATGTTTGTAAACAATATCATATCCATGGGGCAGCAGTATTATATTCAAAAGAAACAAATGTAAGCAAAGGAGAAAAATCATATGTCTGACACTCAGGAATTCAGCGGTAAAGATGTTAATATCGCAATAAAAAATGCTTGTTCTGCATTAAATATTTCCAGGGAAGAATTGGATTATAAAGTGATTTCAGAAGGCACGTCAGGAATTTTCGGCATTGTTGGCCGAAAAGATGCAAAAATAAAAGTGAAGATTCCAGCCAGTCATACAGACAAAATTGATGATCATGACATGGAAGGAATCCAATCCATTGTTGATGAAGCATTCGGCCAGGACACGCGGCGGGAGAAGTCTAAGCCCAGGCCCAAGGACAAAGCCAAGGTAAAGCCCGTACAAAAAAAGGCAGAAGAAGTAGAAGTAGAAGCAGCAGAAGAAGAAGACTATGACCAGGAGGAAGTCTACGAAGAAGATAATGAAGAAGAAACGTATAATAATCCTGACGCTGTAGATGTGACCCAGGAATCCATTGATCTGGGGATAGCTGCCTTGCAGAAAATGGCCAACCTGATCACTGAAGATGCCACGGTCACGGCATTGGCTGAAAAGGATCATCTGACCTTGACGATTGAAGGTGGAAATTCAGGTATTCTTATCGGGAGAAAAGGTCAAACCCTTGATGCCATGCAGTTTTTGACCGATAAAATTATCAATCGGAAAAGTGAGGCCAGGGTCAGGGTGAGGGTGGATATTGAAGGATATATGGAAACCCGTAAAGCCAATTTGAAACAATTGGCATTTAAAATGGCTGATAAAGCCAAAAAGACCGGACGTCCGGCCACCATTAATCAGATGAGTGCCCAGGACCGGCGAATCGTTCACCTGGCATTAAAAGATGATACCAAAGTCAGAACCCAGTCCATGGGTGACGGATATTATAGAAGACTTGTGATTTTCCCTAAAAAGAAAACAGCCTTCAGGGGAAAAAGACGGGTAAAAAGTTAAACAGTCATGAATGATACAATCACCGCAATAGCAACTCCTTTTGGAAGTGGCGGTATTGGTGTCATACGGATTTCAGGGCCCAAAGCCTTTGATATTGCATCAACGCTTTTTTCAAAAACCAAAACCAGACCCTGTGGATGCGCAAATTTAGAATCTCACAGGGTCTGTCATGGCTATGTTTTTGATCAAAAAGACAATGCTGTGATCGATGAAGTGTTGTTGATTCCCATGAAGGGGCCGTCATCTTATACAGCAGAAGATGTTGTTGAAATTCAGGCCCATTCCGGAACCATGGTGCTTCGAAGAATTCTGGATAAAGTTCTCGGGTTGGGTGCCCGGCTGTCCGAGCCCGGGGAATTTACCAAACGCGCTTTTTTAAACGGAAGAATTGATCTTACCCAGGCAGAAGCAGTGGTGGATATCATCAATGCCAAATCTGTCAATGCCCTCAAATTTGCCGCCTCCCAGAATCTTGGCACCTTGAAACACGATATCAGCCAGTTAAGAAATCAATTGATTGATTTTTTATCCCGGGTGGAGGTCAACATTGATTTTCCGGATGATGTGGAATCCTTTGAGCCGTCCCGGACAGAAAAAGCATTGGTGACAGATGTCCTTCAAAAGTGCCGGCAATTTATCAAACAGCATGATGATGCCTGTTTTTTAAAGGACGGGATCAGGGTGACCATCTGCGGTGCGCCCAATGTAGGCAAGTCAAGCCTGATGAACCGTCTGCTGCAGCAGGACCGGTCCATTGTGACGGCTGTTCCCGGAACCACGCGGGATCCCATTGAAGAGAGCCTGAATATGGACGGGATACCGTTTGTGCTGTCTGATACAGCCGGTATCCACCAGACCGATGACCTGGTGGAGATTATCGGCATTGAAAAGGCCAAAGAACATATCAACCGGGCTGATATTATCCTGTTTATGAAAGAAGCGGGAACCCAGTTTACTGAACGCGAGTTCCAGAAAATGGTGCCTCCTCCTAAACAGTCGCCGGGGCAAGCCGGTTCTGACGCTTCTGATCAATGGGGCAACCGGGTGATCTTTGTGGTGAACAAAATTGATATTGAAGATAAGCCATTGCCCAGGTTGCCTGAAAAATATAAGGATATCCCGCGGATTGAAATATCGGCCCTGCTGAACAAAGGCATTGACACGTTAAAACAAAAAATAGTCAGTATCAGCATGGCTGGACTGGATATGGAACAAACAACCGTGATTCCGAATTTACGGCATAAAAAAGCGCTTGAAAATACCGTTGAAAGCCTTGAGGCGGTTCAGGCCGGATTAACCAACAGATATGAAGCAGAAATTCTGGCGATAGATATTAAACATAGTATTGATTCTCTTGGAACAATTACAGGCGAGACTGCCTCTTTGGATATACTGGATACTATTTTTAATAATTTTTGCATTGGAAAATAAAGGAAAGCAATTATGGCATTGGATTTAAAAAAACATTTTGTACAATATGAAGCACTGGTCCAGATGGTGGACGGGATTTTTGACCGGGTAAAAAATGAATACCCCAAAGAGGTGTTTTGCAGGGAAAAATGCAGTGACTGCTGTTATGCCCTGTTTGATCTGACCCTGATTGAATCCTTGTATTTAAAAGATAAATTTCTGGCAAAATTCAGCGGTAAGGCCAAGGAAGATGTTCTTCAAATTGCTGATAAGACTGACCGGGTACTGACAAAGATGAAACGTGAGGCCTATCAAAAAGTACAAAAGGGTGCAGATCAATTGGAGATCATCGCCAAGATGTCCCAGGAAAGAGTTCGATGCCCCCTGCTGGGTGAAGACAATCTGTGTGTGATGTATGATAATCGGCCCATCACCTGCCGTGTCTATGGGATTCCAACCTCCACGGCGGGCCAGAGTCATATCTGCGGGCGAACCAATTTTAAACAGGGCGCCCCTTATCCGACCTTGAATATGGATAAAATATATACCCAGCTTCAGCTTTTGTCTGCCCAGCTGGTCAAAGATATCAATACTGAAAAGATTAAAATGCATGAGATGCTGATCCCGGTCTCCATGGCTTTGGTAACCGATTTTAATGAAGAGTATCTTGGAGTCAGAAAAGATGGATAATTTCAGTCGTGAACAGATCGAAGAAAAGAAAAAGGCTATTTTTGATGCCATGGGCCAGCGGGGGCAAAAACAGATCCTTAAAAAGGGCTATGAGAAATGGGACCCGTTCCAGGAGCCAAAAGATCCCATTGATATTCGAAAAGACAAGACCAAGCGGACAACCCAGGTTTTGATCAGAGAGTTTTTAACCCAGAGCAGCCATGATGACTATTCCAACAGCTTTGCCCAGGGCGCCCTTGAAATGTGCCTGGGGGTTGTCAATGAAGATGAAAAAATTCGGGGAATGTTTGAATTTGCCTGCTGGTATGAGGCCTTGTTGAAAAAAGAAGGTTATGACGCTTTGTGATCAAAAGCCCATGATGCAACCTGATCGTGATGCTGTTTTAGCTATAGTTTTTGACTCACTTGATAAATTGACGCCCCAGGCGTATCTTCGGGAACTTAAATCCAGGTTTAACCTCTCTTCCCATGCTGCCAGAGCTTTATTGAAAAATTGCATTGATGACCAGCAATTGTGTTATCAATATCATTTTGGTTCAACCTATATTGAAAAAAGTTTTCTAAGACCGGTCCGCCTGTCCAAGCATTTTATTCTTATCCCTTCAGGCAGCCAGAGCGGTTCCAAAAATCCTGACGATATTGAAATTGTCATTGAACCGGGTATTTCGTTCGGGTCCGGCAGCCACCCCACCACCCAATTGTGTCTTCAGGCCATTGATTACTGCTTTTTTGAACTCAAGCGGTTTGCCGGTCCCCAAACAAGAATGGGGGCTGATATCGGAACCGGTTCAGGGGTGCTTGCCCTGGCCCTGTGCAAGGCAGGATTGTTTTCATGCAGGGCCTTTGAAATTGATCCTGTATCTGTCCACGAAGCCCGGAAAAATGTGGTTCATAATCAAATGGAACAACACATCCAGGTGATAGATGACTTTATGCCGGAAAGCAAAAATACCTATGATCTGATCTGTGCCAATTTGCGTTTCCCCACATTGAAAACATTGTCCAAGAGGATTCATTCAAGTTTGAAAGACAAGGGAATTGCCATCCTGTCAGGGGTCAGGCAATGGGAAAAGCAAGATCTTTCCGGTCAATTTTCAAGCAAAGGATTTGAAATGCTCTGGCAGGCGGATGACAAAAACTGGTCAGCCTTTGTGTTGAGAAAAAAAATATGTTAAATCGGATCATGGGGAAAAAAACTGGGTATATTCTTTGCGTATTTTTATTGGGCATCTGTCTGCTGGGAAATATCTATTTCTGGACAGAAGAAGACGGAACCCGGCATTATTCAAATGTTGATTTGCCCAGGGGTGTCAGTGTTGAAGAGTTTGAAGAAAGCAAGGCTGTTTTTGAAACGCTCAATTCCAGAAAGACTGAAAAACCCACATTTGCCGTGCTGCAGGTTTATGATGGTGATACCATACAGGTAAAAGGGCTTGGTCTGGTCTTCAAGATCAGGATGGTGGGAATAGACGCTCCTGAAATCGGCTATAAGGGTGAACCCAGCCAGCCGTTCAGTCAAAAATCAAAACAATTTGTGCAAGGGTTGTTAAACAATAAACAGGTCAGTTTGAAAAGTTATGGAATCGGCGGATATAACCGTCAACTGGCTGAAGTGTTTGTGGACGATCAAAACCTGAATCTTGAAATTGTCCGGGCAGGCTTTGCTGAAGTGTACCAGGGAAAACGCCCTCAGACCCTTGATTCAAAAGCTTATCTTGAAGCAGAAACAACGGCTAAAAACGCCCGGATCGGCATGTGGTCGCAAACATCGTCCTATATAAGTCCCAAGCAGTGGCGAAAAGAACACCCCAGAAAATAAAAATCAGATAAAAACAATTAGGCTTGCCAAACTCTTTTTATGTGTTTATTCTTTCAGGTAAGTTAAAAGTTTCATTTTTTTAAAAAATAGCTTTTAAAAGAAGGAAACAGATTTTAATTTTTTGTAAAGGAGCCGGTTATATGAAAGACAGAGCACTCAGAAGGCACCAGGAATTCAAAGTTAAAATTAAAAAACAAAACGATTATAACAGCTGCATTGGAGATCTTCCGGCAGAAAAACGGGACGAACTGGCCAACAACATTGAAAAACTAAAAAAGGTCTGTGTGTCCAGCCACCATGAGGAGCATTTGCAAAGAGCTGCAAAAAAAACACTCCAGGAAATGAAACATGACATTACCATGAAAGAGCAACTTCATTTATAGAATAAATTAACGCAAAAAGCCCTGTTGAACTCTTTTGTTTCAACAGGGCTTTTTGCGTTATGGGGTTGTGTTTTTCCAGCGTATGGATGAATGTGGAATAGAGTTTGTTGCCGGCATATTTCATTTTTACAAAAAGGTTATTGACTGATAAGATTATGAAAGAATAATTAGGAGCAAATTCTTTTGCAGGGTGATCTTGGAATCGGGAAAATAAATATTGTCGGGTTTTAGGAACGGTTTTTTATGAATGAGGTGAAAAAGGAAGAAAAGCCATTTGTCCGACAATCCATAAGATTTAAAATATTTTTTGTCAGCCTGTTGCCAACCATTGCCCTGCTGGCTGCGGCATTTCTTAACAATCAATATTTGAATGCTTTAGGGGCCAGTGCTGAACAGATTCTATCAAAAAATTACAAAAGCATTCGGGCGGCCCAGGAAGCAAGAAAAGGGCTGGAAGAAATACGCAACCTGGTATTAGAGCCGGTTTCCAAGCAAAAATATCTTATTGTCACGCACCGGAAAATATTGTCAAAAATATCTGTTAATATAAGGGTATGCCAAGAAAATGTCACTGAAACCGGTGAGCGTGAGCTGATTGAAAAAATATCGGAAAGCTATCATTTATATGAAGGTTTTGTGTATTCCTTGAATCAAACTGTTTTTGAACAGATGCCGGATGATCGTTTCGCAGGCTTTCTGGCATTAACTTCCAGGATGATCATTTCTATTGATGATCTGGTTTCCATTAATGAGAATGCCATGGAACGTGCTGAAAAACACACCCGCCTCCTGGCAGGCCAGGCACAGAGAAATGCAGCCCTGCTTTTTGGCATCATCATTGCTATTATCCTGGTTTTAAGTTATTTTTTATCTT
>JBDRPM010000047.1:0-3312 GCA_043827005.1 Pseudomonadota bacterium
AAGTAGTGCCATAACTGCATTCCCAATGAATGAAACCGACTGTAATTACAACAGGTTAATTTTATATATCAAAAAGATGGGTTGGGGATTGGTTGTTCTCAACATCCACCGGTGACCATAATAATTTTGTTTCTTGTTGCAGCGACTTAGGAACTGGCTTTTATTGATCTTTATATCCTATAAAGCTTATTCTGGGCTTCTGTTGCCGGGCACAAGATATTGTGGTTGGGCGATTTTATCAAAGGCCATCAATAATAGACATATTGTGGGGTCTTATTTTCAATCAATTCGTCTCTATCAACTCAAAAGGAATGTCTAAATTGGAAACAGCGGCGTAAAAACCAGCCAAAATCAGGGATTAAAAACCAGCCGGCATGAAGTGTGGGCATAGTTGTCCGGCATCGGCATTCACCAAAGTTAATTGACTTATCATACGAGGCTTAAGTTTGCCCCTGATTTCTTAAATCAATTCCGGTTAAGATTTTTTCCGATAGCTTTTTCCTTCCATGATGAGGATCTCCGAGTTGTAGACGAGCCGGTCGGCAATCGCTGTGGCAACGGTTGTGCCGTCAAAAATGTCTCCCCATCCGGCGAACGGCAGATTTGTTGTGATCATGGTGGATCTTTTTTCATGCCTGGCGCTGACGACCTGGAAGAACAGGTTTGATCCCTGCCTGCCCAGCGGAAGATAACCGATTTCGTCACATACTAAAAGCTCCTGGGATTGATAATATTGTAGCTTTTTTAAAAGGGTATGTTCTGCTTCAGCAGCCACAAGTTGATTGATCATGTCCATGGCTGTGGTAAAAAGGGTTTTGATGCCTGCTTGAGTTGCGGCATAGGCAATGCAGCGAGATAAAAAGGTTTTGCCTGTTCCGGGGTTGCCGATCAGGATGATGTCTTTTTTGTCTTGTACAAATTTAAGATCCATCAGGTTCAGGATACGGCTTTTTTCTTTTTGCCGGGATTCATGGTGGGAAAAGTCAAATTGATCAATGGTTGTTTTGGCCATAAGCCGGGACTGTTTGTACCTCTGATCAATCCTTGCCTTTTCTCTGCAATTGATTTCAATATCCAGCAGGTGATCTATGGTTTGAAGGGCGGACATGTTATTACGGGTACCCTGATCTATAATATCAGAAAGATTCAAGGCACAGTTTTTTAAACGAAGGGCTTTTAATTTTCTGATCACGGTATCCATTAGGGTCTCCTTTTAAGCGCGATGGCATCATATTCGGCAAGGTTGGGCCTTGCCAGGCGGATGCTGTTGTGTTCTTTGTCTTTGAGGATCACAGGTTGATGGGGCGTTGAAGGGGTCATCTCCTGGTATAGAATGTTCTGGACATAACCGTATCCGTAAAGCTTATGGTCAAGGGCTTTTTTCAAAGCATGGATCAGGGAGGGGGTGCCATATGCGTCATTAAGAAAAAGAAGACGGCCCACAGTCTTTTTTAACGGTTGGGAGGCATCGAGAAGTTTTTCAAGATAATCCACAGCCTCCTGGCCTAAAGACATGAAAACCATGATCTGCCGGTCCATAAAGATTTTCTTTTTGAGCTTTTTGACCTGTTCACTGTGGGAGGCAAGATCAATCCGCTGGTTTTTCTTCCAGGACCTCAAATGCGTGGCCACCTGTTTTTCTTTATAATAGATGGATAAGGTGCGGTGATCTGCTTTCAGTATTACGATTTTACCCACCAGCCTCGGGGGAGCCGTGTAGACATTACAGTCAAACCTTACGCCAAAATCCTTGTAGACTTTAAGCGATTGTGTTTCTCTGAGGTCGGGCAAGGGATCAGGCAAGACTTTTAAGGACTGTTTTACGAATCGTTCTGCCGGTCTTACGCCAGTGGTCTGATGCAGCCTTTGATTGGCTTTTTCAAGCCAGGCCAAAACCTGATGATTGACATCGTCAAGGTTGGTAAAAGTTCTGAGAGGCCAAAAATTATATCGCAAATATTTGATACTGTTTTCAATCTTGCCTTTTTCATGGGGTGCCCTGATATTGCAGGCCACAGGAGTAATGCCAAAGGGCCTTAAAAAATCAAGAAAGGATTCGTTAAACCGGATCATGGACCCTATGCGCTCAGTAACGGCTGTGAGCATATTATCCACCACAATCTCTTTGGGCGTGCCTCCAAAAAAAACAAAGGCCTCAAAAAGGCAACGATGAAGGGTCTCCTGGTTCTGGCTGTGGGTGAAGTTCACATACAGCATCCTGCTGTGGGATTCTATGACACAAAGGGCATAAAGTTTTCTTGACGTGGTTCCATAAGCAAGGCTGCCAAAATGTCCCCAGTCGATCTGCATCTGCTGACCGGGCAAAGATTCAAAACGGATAAATGGTTCTTGAAATGAATCATGCCGAAGATGTCTTAAGTATTCCCGGATAATGGTAATTTCACCGTCAAACCCTTTGCCCTGTATCTGCCTTAAAATAACCGGGGCTTTGATTTTTGGGTATTTTTCCACCATCTCCCTGATCGAACCCCGGAAAGGATCAAGCTTTGAAGGCCGGCCCGGCTTTGGATTGCTTTTAATATCCGGATGCCGGATATATTTATTGACCGTATCCCTGTCCAGGTTCAGGGTCCTTGCAATCTGTCTTGCAGAAAATCCCATGTCCTTTAACCGGTGAATTTCAAAAACAGTCCGTTTGTCTATCATGCAAAGACCTCCTTTGGCAGGGAAAGTACCTGGAACAGGGTACCGTCATATACGATCAGGTCTTTTTCTATTAAACAGGATCTGGCAAAAACATAGTCACGTTCTTTTAATCCCAGGATGGAGCAGATGGTCCTGTCGCTGTAAAACGAAAGCCCGTTCTTGTCTGAAGCCAGTACCAGGAACACATAAAGAGCCAATTCCTGCCGGGTTAAAGACTGAAGAAATCCATCGGTCAGGAAACGATGAGGGATAAAACAAAAACTCTTGTCTATGCTGCGAACCCGTTCCGGGACAAGCACTTTTTTTCTGATCATGGTGTCCTCCTCTATGGTTTTTTACGGGTGTAGCATAACCAAAAACCCCTTGTCCCCGCATCCATCTTTGCAATTATGGGGAAAAGCCTGAGACTGAAGCGATAAAAATTTTTACCGGGTCCATCTTTGCAACTGACATTCCACACCCTTTTTTTATAAACAGCTATAATTTCAATATATCCGTATTTTGTAATTATTTTAGTGAGTTATCTAAATATTCTTGTTGCTGAATGAAATTCATTTTTTAAATTTAATTTACCCTAGACTTTTCTAGAAATTTTAATTATGATCCGCCTCAATGATAAACAAAAGCATTGAGGCAACCATGAAA
>JBDRPM010000048.1:0-19394 GCA_043827005.1 Pseudomonadota bacterium
TACAGCGGCGTCAGGTATGACAGGCGGACCGGGCAGTTTTCTTCCAGTGTAACCATCACCAATGTTTCAGGCAAACTTTTAGAAGGGCCTGTGTGGCTGAAAATTAAAAACCTTCAACCCGCTGGGGCAGTTCTGATCAATGCTGATGGAATGCATTTTGACGAGCCCTACCTGATTATGCTGGGAGAAGAAGAACAATGGCTGCCGGGAAAGGCCCTGCCTTCCAAAACCCTTTATTTTACCAATCCTGTAAAGCAGAGAATAACCTTTGATGACCAGGTGCTTGCTGTTGTGCCTGAGGAAGGTTCTTGATTGTTGAGGAGATATTTATGCGTTTAACAAGAGTTCTAATAGTCCGGGCAATGCTTAAAACAAAATACCAGGGCGGCCCATGGCCGTTCGTAGCGTAATCACCGGTCACCTGAACTTATCCGGATCAATGTCATAGCGTTTCATGATCTGCTGGAGGGCCTGGCGGTCCATCTCGCACATCCCTGCGGCATGGGTGATATTCCCGTCGGCCATGGACAGCCTGGCCCCGATATAGGTGTGGTTGAATTCCTTTAGAATCTTTTCCTTGGCAGATTTATAGGACAAAGCCAGGTCAGCGCTGTATATGCCCATGAATCCTTTTTTTGCCTGAACCGCGTCCTTTATGGGGATATCGGACAATTTAAGCATATCATCCTTTGAATACAGGATGCCCTGGACCAGAATATTTTCCAGTTCCCGGACGTTTCCCGGCCAAGGCTGTTTCATTAAAAGGTCCATGACCTCTTCGGAAATGGTTTTAGGCTCTTTTCTCATTTTTTTGCAGTGCTTGGCCACCAGGTGTTCTGCAATCAGGGGGATATCCATGATCCTGTCCCGCAAGGGCGGCAGTTCAATGGGAAGGACATTCAGCCTGTAAAAAAAATCCTGGCGGAATTCATTGTCTGCCATTTTCTGTTTCAGGTTTTGGTTGGTGGAGGCAATGATGCGGACATCCACCTTTTTTATTTTTGTGTCGCCCAGGGGTTTTATTTCCTTTTCCTGAAGCACCCGCAAGAGTTTGGTCTGGATGGAAGGGCCGATATCCCCGATTTCATCGAGAAAAATTGTTCCCTTGTCAGCCTCCTGGAAAAGCCCGTATCGATCCTGGGTCGCATTGGTAAACGCCCCTTTTTTATACCCGAACAATTCGCTTTCCAGGATGAATTCCGGGATGGTGGGGCAGTTGACCGATATAAAAGACTCATCCTTTCTCGGGCTCAGGGCATGGATGGATCTTGCGGTCAGGTCCTTTCCCGTGCCCGACTCCCCGGTAATCAATACGGTCACATCGCTGGGCGCCACCATGCGGATCTGATCAAAGACCTTCTGTATGGGCTCGCTTTTGCCGATGAGCTCATAGGGCCTGCCCTCCCTGTCTTTTAACAGGCGTTTGTTTTCCTTTAAGAGAAGGCTTCTTTCAAGGGCTTTTTTGATTTTGAAAAGGATCTCATCCCGTTCAAAAGGTTTGGCAATAAAATCATAGGCTCCGCTCTTGATGGCCTTGACTGCGGATTCGATATTTCCGAAGGCCGTGAGCATAACCACGGTCAGATCCGGGTAATCGGCCCTGATCCGGCCCAGCAGTTCAAACCCGTCCATGCCCGGCATTTTGACATCGCAGATGACAAGGTCAAAGGGCGAATGCTGAAGGATATCCACTGCCATTTCCCCGGAAAAGGCCATGGTGACCCGGCAGTTCAGCTCAGGTTCCAGGGTCCGCTGCAAAAGACGGGTCATGTCTGTCTCATCATCCACCACCAGTATTTCGGTTGCCATTGTTTTTTCCCTTGTTTAATCCCTTGAAGGGCTTGACCCGGTCTTTTTATACACACTCATCCGGCGGGGCAGCCGGGAGGTTGATGGTAAAGGCGGCTCCTTTTTTTTTCCGGTTTCGTGCCGTGATCTCCCCGCCATGACGGCGAATGATGCCGTATCCCACGGACAACCCGAGGCCTGTCCCCTGGCCTGCGGGTTTGGTAGTAAAAAAAGGGTCAAAAATCCGCGAGATATATTTTTCACAAATCCCGGTGCCGTCGTCTTTGATCGTGATAAAGATCCGCCCTGTGTCTGCTTTTTCAGTGATGATGTCGATATGCCCTTTTTTTTTGACAGCATGAGAGGCGTTGATCATCAGGTTGATGATGACCTGTGCCAGCTCCTGTTCATTGCCTTTGACAATGAGGGGCCCTTCATGAAAAAGATTCAGTTTTATATCCACATTTCTAAAATCCGTGTGGTTGGAGAGAAATTTGACTACATCATTGATCACCTGCGTAACATCCAGGTGGCTCACCTCAGAGGACCCTTTTCTGGAAAAGGAAAGAAGGTCTGAAACCACATCCCTGCAATTTTTCACATGCTTTTCAATGGTCTTGAGATCTTCTTCAAGCCCGGATTTTTCTTTGAGCATAAGCTGGGTATATCCAAGGATGATGCCAAGGGGATTGTTGATCTCATGGGCCACCCCGGCAGACAGTTCACCCAGAGCCGCCAGTTTATCAGCCTGGGCAATCTGCTGTTCCATCTGTTTTTTGTCATTGATGTCCTTGATGATGAAATGAAAGCTTTTCCCACAGCCGAATGCGCCGTAGTCCACACCTCCTGTAATCAGCACCCGGACCAGGGAACAGTCAGGCCGCAGAAAATCGGTTTCTTCATTCACAATATGTTCATGGACTTCCAGAAGACTCTGGATTCTATCCCATTCCAAAGGCTTTTCAAAAAAATCCCTGATACCCATTTTTTTTTCCAGCATATCCTTTTTTTCGTATCCGGTCAGAGTCACACCGGCCTGGTTGATTTCAAACACATTAAATGCTTCATCCGTAACCAGGATGGTATCCAGGGAATGTTCAAAAATACGGCGGGCTTTATATTCGCTGCCGGCAAGGCGCTCAGTTCTTTCGATCACCTGGTGTTCAAGGGTCTGGTTCAGGTCTTTGAGTTTGCTATGGGCTTCTTCAAGGCTTTTTCTACCGGAAAAAATTTTTTCATTGATCTTCCAGATCTGGTTAAAAAAAAGCGTGATCAGGCCAACCAGCATGAAAGACACGGTATTCACCCCGCCTGAATAGGAACTGATGGCGTGCCAGGCGTCTGGATTGCCGGTCAGAACTAAAAATTGTTTCAGGATATGCCCAAAGGATCTGGATACGGCAAAGACGGCAAATCCTGTGCTGATCCACATAAGATACAGGAAAACAGCATTGTCGGAGTCCAGTTCCCTTAATATCCTTGCCTTGTAGAGACAGAAAAGTGAAAGGATCATCATGGCAAAAGACCCGAGAACATCGGTTAAGAGTATGGGGAGAAATGAACCGGTCAATGGTTTTCCTTATCAGCGGCCATGGCCTGCTGTTCGTTCACCAGGGCCGAAAGACCCATAAAAAACAGAAGCATGGCCGGAACAGCCAGGAGATGGTCCAGTTTTAAGGCGTAATAGACCCAGTAAAGAATCTGGGAATCCTCATGGACCAGCATCCGCATCCGGGAAAAAGAAATGTTCTCTATTTTTACAACCTTGATCTGATTATCCAGAAAATGACCAAACAGGGCATCCAGGTTCCAGAGGATGAAAAAAAAAGCAGAATACTGAATCAGGCGCCAGCCTTTGTGTTTGTTCAGCCCCTTGCCGGAAACTGTAAAGATAAGAACCCCCATGGAAACCAGAAAAAACAGATGTCCCATCTGGTGGGTGATGATGCCTTCCGAGGACAGATGAAGCTGGATGGCCTGGGCCGGGCTGGGTACCAGGGTCAACCCGGCGAAAACCAGTATCGGAAGAAATTTAAAACTCTTTGTTAGCAAACGGTTCATTTCCCCTCACCCCTTGTTTTTGGAACACGACCTGTATTGATGCGTCATTATAGAGATTCGGCATGAGGGTTTCAAGATTTTTTTGCTGAATGCCGGATTACACCGCAGACGGACGGTATCTTACAATCGAAGCCTGAAAGATATCATCCGTCCGCTTGAACGGTCGTTGAAATTGCAATTACTTGCCGGATTCGGGTTTCGGCTTGGTGAAAACCAAAAACGGGCACAGCTTGCAGACATTAAAACCTGGATAGGTTTCACCTGTGCGCGGGAAAGATACTCCGCCGTCCCTGACGGTTCTTTCCAGCATCCATCTCACTGTCGGTTCCATCTGGGTTCCGGGCCAGATAAAATTGATTTCACCCTGTTCCGTCTTACCGGCAGTATAACTGCTGCTGCACATCTGGGTAATATTGGGTTTCTGTGTGACATGACATGCAACAACACCATGACATATCGAGGAGTTCATGGTCATTGCCATCTGAAAAGGATGGGTATCAAAAGCCGCGCACCAGTCATTTCCCAGGTGATATGATTGAAGCACGTCGCACATCCCATGAATCACATCCGGCTCAAAGGTCGCCAGATGCAAAGGCGCTGCTGCATAAGCCAGCAACCCTTCAGGCAGTCTTTTTTTTGTCGCAATAAATCTTTCAGCCTGGGCCCGATCTTTTGTATATTTCAGATGGCTTTTGATCTCACCTTCATCAATATCTTTCCACCCCAGAACGTATTTTGCATTTGCACAGCCGGTTTTGGCTGCTGTGCCAAGAACTACCTCTCCCCGCTGTCTTGCCGGTGCTACATACTGACAGAAAGTGAACGGATGGAGGGCGACTTTATATTCGGTTTTCTGTTTGAAATCGTCCAGCTCCCTGTCTGAGAAAAAAAATTTTATGGCTACCGGGTAATACTTCATTTTCAGTATGTTCCGCAAAGCAAAAACAATATCTGATTTATCAAGTTTACCCTTTTCAAGCAATGCTTTCGCAAATTCAACATCATCCAACAACAAACTCGTGTCGATCATCATTCCCTCCATATAAAAAAATATTAATATAGGTTTTTATCCTGCATAATTAAAATCATACATAATAAGGCCACATTGCGATATCCATGCCAATGCTTTTGACAGATTCAATATTTTCCGCAACAAGCTTAAATCATATAAAAAATGATGGGATTGGGTTCTGCCGGGAATTTTTCAATCTTATTTTTAATCAGTTTTCAGGAAAATAGGCGCAATAAAATATATGCGCTGCATTTTTTTTATTGCAGATACTATATATATGAATCCAGATGATCAATATCAGGGAGATGATCGGAAAAGTCCCTGCAACCAGAGCATCTTCAGAGCATTCTTGTATTTTTAAAGTGCTGGTGCATGAAAACTATTGCATTTTAGCCGGATAAAAATTGATTCCTTTCTTTAAACCCCCAGCCTGAATATTTCACGAATCGTTTTTGCCTTAGCTGCAGGGCGCAGGGCGTGCAGCTATAGTATTCTGCCGCTAACGGCCTGTACCCTATTTTACATCTTTTTAACCTCTGGCACAGGGCTTGCTTTTATGGATATCCAAAGACAAAGAAAGAATCAGGATCAAGTATTTGAGTGACAGTTAAAAATGAATCACAATTTTATGGAGGTGCAGGGTGACAAAAAATTACAAAATTATTTTATTCATGGCTTTATTGGTACTTGCAACAGGAATATGGATGGAGCCTGCCTTTGCCGATAAACTTCAGGATGCCATTGCTTCTGCCCCGGCAGGTATGGAAAAAGGCCAGATTGATGTAGGCAGGCCGGCTGGATTTCTCGGCATTCCCGGCAGCCCCCAGGTGAATCTGGTGGTGGCTTTTTTCTGGGCCCTGTGGGTGGGCTGGATTTTCTCCACCGTGGGCGCCTTCGGCGGGGTTATGGCCGGGGTCGGGCACATGACGGTGTTCGGGCTTGGGGGCTATGCCAAATCCTTTAAAGAAACCGCTCCTTCCCTGAACAAAGCCCTTACCGATTCCATCCGGGGGTCCAACCAGTATCTAGTGGGTTTGTCCGCCCTTATTTCATCCTTTAATTATTATAAAATGGGACGGCTGGTGGTTCCTTTGGCCGTTGCCCTGGGCATCGGCTCCATATTAGGCGCCTGGGGATCTGTTACCCTGACGGCCGGCAAGCTGTCTTTTTCCCAGTACCAGGGATATTTCGGACTCTTTGTACTTGCCCTTGGCTTTTATCTTTTCTATGATACCTCATCCAAGGGCCAGGCCAGTAAAAAGAAAGCCAAAGCCGCAGCAGAAGCCTTTGAACAGACCGTCAAAAAGCAGAAGAGCGGCGAAAAAGTGGATGTTGCCTCTCTGGGTGTCAAGGTCACCAAATTTTCCTTAACCCAGATCACGTTTACTTTTTACGGGGTTGAGTTCAAATTCAATCCCCTGATCCCGCTTTTGGGCGGTGTTGTCATTTCTGCCGTGGCCGCCTTTCTGGGTGTGGGCGGCGGCTTCCTTTTGGTGCCCTTCCTGACCAGCGTGGCCGAGCTGCCCATGTACCTTGCCGCCGGAACCTCGGCCCTGGCTGTTCTCATCAGCATGATCACCAGCATTATAACCCTGATTTCAAAAGGGGTTCAGTTTGACTGGGCATTGATCGGTCTTGAAATGATCGGTATTGCAGTGGGTTCTGTGGTAGGACCCAGAACATCCAAATATTTTTCCGACCTCTGGCTCAAGAGACTGTTTATTGTTCTCTCCTTGTATGTCGGTATTGATTATGTATTAAGAGGCTTTTTTAATTACAGGATATTCGGTTAACATCCAACCGGCCTTATGGCCTTTAACGGAGGGCTCCGGGCCAAAACCCCGGAGCTTTTATATGAATTCATTCAGCACATTGATTCTTTTTCTTGATCCTTTTTTCATCGCTCCTTTCCGGATGGTCTCCTCTCCGGCCTTTGGGTATCTTTTGGGAACATCAGTCCTGGCCCTTATTTGTTTTATCCTGGGAGATATCTCTGCCATGGGCGTTAAATTCTTAAACCGGAAATACTTAAGAAAAATCCAGAACGACATGGACCGCCACCATCATCTTTCCGAAAAAGCCCTCATGATGGGAGACAAAGAAAGTTATAAGGCAATCAACCGCCAGGCCCTGGATGCCTTTGGCCATTCCTTTTCCATGGGCGGAGCGGTGTTCTGCGTTTCCATCTGGCCCTTGCCTTTTGCCCTGGCCTGGATGGACTCGCGCTTTGCCCATGCTCCCCTGGAACTGCCCTTCAGCCTTCCTTTTCTTGGCAGCAACATCCATTATTTTGGCTTTTTTATTTTGATCTATATTGCTGTCCGGATCATGGGCTCTACCGCCATCCGCCGCTTTTCATGGTATTCGGGCTTAACTGCCAGGCTGGCCGGGACCAGTGAACATTCTGCCTGATATCACACCGATCAAACCTGAATTCAGTCATGAATCTGCCCTTCCTGTGTAAAAGAATTATACCCGAATCTATTGTGTCTCAAGAATGAAACGCTCTAACTATTTATAATGATAAAACTATCCACTAAAACACCATAAAATGTCATAAAATCTCCGGGCTAATGGATCGAATAACCTCTTGACCCCAAAGCGGTAATTTGTATATTCTTAATAGCTTAAATTACACTATTTTTTATTGGATTCAAATTCTTACGCTTAGAATTGTTTAGAATATAATTATGAGAAATTTAATAAAATGAAACAACAGTTCAATTAAAGGAGATTAAAAAATGACACAAACTGATGAAACTGAAAAAAAATCCCTATGGATCGGGATTGAGGAAAAATTACTGGAGCTCGGCGCAGGCGCACTCTCAGGGCAGGCCAAGGAAGCAGCGATTCAAAAGATTGCAGGTGACCTTGACAATGAAGGGTTTAATGTTTCTCAAAGCGGCGGCAAGATGATGCAGTTGCGATGGGCATTGGATGACATGCTGAAGGTTGGAAGGCCGCTGATGAAAGATTTTAATGATGCGATTGCCGCACTTTCACTGGAGGATGTGCTTAATCCTTATATAGCGACCGGAAACCTTATCGACAAGCTTGGTGAAACATGGCCGGAACTTAAAAAAGTAGAATGCCGGTTGGATATAATCAAAATTGTTCAAGAGACAAGACTCGATCTGCTCGTAAAAAAAGCAAAAGAAATGCCTGAGAATGAAAGTATCCGATTCCTTATCGCAGAAATGCTGGAGCGTGAGGAGATAATAGCAAAATTAGGTATCACACAAGAAAAATTGGCTGAGGTGGAAGCCCAGATTGCAAAGGAAAAGGCAGAGAAGAAACGAGTAGCAGACCTGCTTGAGAAGGTTAGTGGCAAATCAGACGAAGAAAAGATAAAGCACTTAATTAACAATAATGTGGCTGACGCATTGATCATCGAGATGGCAGAAGTTGATCAGGGTGCTATAGACAATACCAAAAAAGCCATGGAAGAGGAAATTAAGGAGCAAAAAAGATTAGCAGAGGAAGCCGCCGCAAAGAAAAAGGCTGAGGCTGCAGGACCTGCCCTGGAGGATATTTCTTCGGATGATATGATTAATTACATCGATTCAATTCGTGAAATCATGGAATTCAGTGATGTAGAAAAAGAAATCCGAACGATGTGTGAGCAAAGCGCCATCCCACTGTGCCTTGTTGACATTGCCGTTTCTGATCCTGATAAGCTGGATGAGCTCGAAAAAGGGGCTCAAGGATAATAGTGTCAAAGAAAAGATAAACCCGCAGTTTCAACCTGACCCTATAGGTCATACAGCCTGGGGCCAGGTTGAAACGTTTCGTGAAATATTCGGGCTAGTGAATGGCAGCCAGATCAAAAATAATGCTGCCGATAAGCACCTTGATCTTTATTCGAACCGGAACCTGCCGCTCGTCTGCTGACACCCAGACCATTACTGTCGGGTTGTCGCTCTTTTCAAAGACGCCGGAAAAATGGGTAACCTGGGGAGCGATCAGATAGGTGTCATAGGTTCCGGAATCCAGTGTAAGTGTCTCTTGCTTAAGGATCTGGCCTTCCTGAATAAAACATTTTTTCCCGTCTGTTACCGGAAAAAACAGCTTTTCTTTGTTCTCCAGGCGCCACTCATTTAAAGGCAGGCTTCGCAGTTTATAAAAAGAGGACAGCGGATCAAAGGTATTTTCAGGAATATCAATGGGATCTCTTTTTCCGCCAAAATTGGAATAAGTGGCTTTTTTTTGTGTCCAGTCAAACTCAACCACCACCTGTTTATCAGCTTTGCCTCTCTGGGTTTTTTTATACAAAAGCGAATGAGTAAACGCTTCATTGGTCTGGCTTTCAAACTTGTCGCGAATTTTATAAAACAGGTCAACATACGCTTTGGATTTGGCTTCCAGAACAAAATGCCAGGCTTTTTGACCATTCATATCGGTAAAATCCAGAACTTTAAACCAGGCTTTGCCCGCAGGAATCATCTCCCAGGAAATCGTATAGACAATCTGTTCGCCAACAGCAAACGGCAGTTTTCCAGGCTCAGCAGCCCAGATTGATGCCTTGAATAAAAAAAGGCTGACACCAGCGATAAAAATCAATCTGTTTGATGTCAGCCCCGATCTTTTGAGTGCATGCGGTTTCACAATATCAATCAGTGCATTGCCTCTGCAATGGAAACGGTTCTGTCACCCAGCATATTGACATAACCGGCCATTTCATTGTCATACCAGCCGTAAATAACGGTCTGGGTCACCTGGATACTGGCCATGTGATCCTTGATGGCAGACAAAACAGATGAATCAAGTCCCCGGACATGCTCAAGATTTATATTAATGGCCCCGGTCCGTGCATGGGTTTCATGGCCTTCGATCACAGCAGCCGCTTTTAACGAACCCAGAATATCAGACGATACATTTTGTTTGTCTGTATAAACCAGATAACCATTGTTATTATTCTTTGCTGCATTTTCATAAATTGAATTGATCATATCCCTGCGGATGGGTTTTGTATTTAACTCTTCTTGAAAATTCATGACCAGAATGATCAACGACCCTGAAGCAGTCGGTATTCTGACAGACTCAGCAATAAATCCCACTGTTGCCATTTCCGGAATGACCAGTTGCAGGGCTTTGGCGGCTCCTGTGGTGGTCAGAATAATATTGTTCATAATGGACCGGCTCTTTCGTAAATCCTTGGCCCCTTTTTTGGGCAGCCTGTCCAGAACCTGCTGAGACCCTGTGGCTGCATGAATGGTTGCCATGGATGCGGACAAAATTCTTTCAATCCCGAAATAATCAATCAGCGGTTTGATCATATGGGATAGGCAGGTTGTGGTGCAGGAAGCATTGGAAACCACCTGGTGGCGCAAGGGATCATAATCAGCATCGTTGATTCCCATTACCGTGGTGATGGCATCCTCGGGCATGATTGCCCCTTCTTTGAGTTTAAACGGTGCCGAAGCAATAACCTTTTGTGCACCCGCCTCAATATGACCCCGGATCGATCCTCCCGGGGCATCTGCGCCCAAAGTGGGATCCAAGAACTGACCCGTGGTATCCACGACAAGGTCAACCCCGTGGGTTGCCCATTCAATATCTTTTGGATTCCTGTGATTTCTTAAGATCTTTACGTGAACACCATTTACATTTAAACAGCTGTTGGCTGCATCCACATCAGAGATCACCGGTTTGGCCTGGTACCCGTAAAGAAATGCATCCAGACGACCATATGTGGAATCTCTTTCAATATAATGGACAATATCGCCAAAGGTCTGGCCGACATCTCTTCCCACATTGATCACAATGGTATCAAAATATTTTCTGCCGACATGATGCCATAACGACAGTTTTCCTATTCTTCCCAATCCGTTGATTCCCAGTGTTTTAGACATTATGATATTTTCTCCCCCCTGTTCGCACTATATTTTTGTTCGATTTAATTTATCTTGATTTCACCTTTATAGACTGATCCTTTTTGACCATGGATACTGATATAATCTCCTGTCACCATCCTGACGCTGTTTAGCATACACTCTTTTTCCTGTTCATTGCAAACAAGATTTTCACACCCCACCACGCAGGTCTTGCCCAGATTATAGGTAACCACTGCAGCATGGGAGGTCAATCCGCCCCGGGCTGTTAAAATTCCATCGCTTGCATCGATTTCAAGGATATCGTCCGGCACGGTATCATTGCGTAAAAGAATCAGTTTTTCTTTTGGGTTACTTTTTCGAAACGCATCAATCTCTTCTAATGAAAAAACAATTTTTCCGCTCATGGCCCCGCCGCTGACCCCGATTCCCTGACCCAGATAAGCCGCATCCAGCACTTCCGGGCTGACATCAAAATTAACACTCTTTTTTCGATCCCGCAAAGACATATCCCGGGCCTGGAGAATAAACAGATCCTTTGCTGATTCTCCTTCAAAGGTAAATTCAATCTCCTGGGGATTCCATCCTTTATCATAAACCAGCAGATCCACTATTTTTTTCAACTGCTCATAGACCTTGGGAAAACTGGTTTCAAGGCTTGTTTTTGAATCCCGCTCTTCATTTTCCCGCTGGACTTCAGAAATCGGAAGGGTTTTGACCAGCCCTGAAACCACATCTTCACCCTGATTTCCAATGGTATAATCTCCCCACAGCCGAACCGTATCGCCCGGCAGGCGTGGGCTATGACTGAAGACCACGCCTGATCCAGACTTTCTGGACAAATTCCCAAACACCATGGACTGAACCGTAACTGCCGTGCCCCAGTCATCGGAAATCCCTATAATCCGCCTATAATCCTTACCCCTTTTGGAATCCCAGGAAGAAAACACCTGATTGATGGCCAGATACAATTGATCAATGGGACTTTCAATCAGTTCAACCCCGGAATCCAGCAAAAGCTGCTTGTAGGCAAGAGCAACCTCTTTCATCTGACTGCCGGAAAAATATCGTTTGAATTCAACCCCATAGTCTGTTTTTTTAGAGTTGATGATATAGTCAAACTCATCTCTTTTGATATTGAATGCCATGCCATACCCCTGGATAAACCGGCGGTAGGAATCCCAGGCAAACCAGGGATTTTTGCTTTTCTGGGCCATGGCAGCAGCAATCTTTTCATTTAACCCCACATTTAAAAAAGAATCCAGCATGCCGGGCTGGGAAATGGAAGAACCGGATCGTACCGATATAAGCAGGGGATTTTCAGGGTCTCCGAATTTTTTATGGACCTTGGTTTCAAGCGTGGTCAGCATTTTTTTGACATAGTTTTTAAAATTGGTGTTGGCTGGCTTGTAAGAGTTGATAATCTCCCGGCATTTAAACACTTCCGTGGTAATGATAAACCCTTCAGGCACATTAACCCCGGCCTTTTTTAATTTGATCAGGTTCAAGCCCTTGTTGCCCAGAAAAATAATATTGTTGCTGATGGGATCAAAACTGCCCACTTCAATGGCAGAATACCGTGGATCATAATTCAGCAGACGGCTTAAATGGATCTGGGATAATTTTTCAGACTGCTGGAACAGGGTTTGCAGAATCCGGTTTAAAAAGACATCCAGTTGCTGAAGCCCGATGGATGTGGCAATCCGGTCCATGAAAAAAATCTCAGCCACCCGCTGGTCAAATTTTGAGTTTTGTTTTTTATTTCCTTTGGGACGGTATTTTTCAAGCACCTGGGTTTTGCCCAGCCTGGATTCAATCTGAAACAGATTGTTGGAATGAATATTGTTAAAATGGTCATTGATGATATCGGCAACCGCCCGGGTAAACCCTTTAAAGATATCCAGATACTGGGTAAAGGTACAGGTCCTGATATCCACGGAATACTTTAAAAAATCCATCTGGACATCCAGCTGATTGGAAGCTATGCCATCCAGAGCCATTGCTTTTCTAAACAGATTGAGAATACTGTAAATCCGCTTAAAGGTCGACTTGGTGATCACCTGAAGATCAATGCTGTTGACAAGCTCTTCAAACAGCACATTTAAAATGTTTTCAACCCGCAGGGAGAGTCCCAGGGCATCAAACTTGGTCTCATTGTAACTGCCGTACATGGACGGGATATCAACGGCAAAATGACGCTTATGGTAAATCGCCTCATTAACATCATAGATTTTATCAGACAGAATAATGCTTTTTAATTCTGACATATAATAAATGATGGAACTGATCTTGTCTTCCAGGTTTTTTTCTTCAAGCGCTGCAATCAGCATCTTGGTATCCGGCAGATTCTCATAATTAAATGAGGCCAGGTATTGCTTGAGTTCCAGATTATCAACCCGGTATTTCTGGTTCAAAAGCCGATGAAACCCGAAAATCATTTTCACCCTGGACCGATCCAGATCAGATACCTTGTCCACCTGATCAATCAAATGATCAATGGCCCCTTCCGTATGCATCAGATAATCCTCCGGAAGGGTGATCCCTGTCAGTTCCAGAGAATTGAGAATAATTTTAGGACCGTCTACAAAGGGGCCGGAACCGGTTATCTCCTGAAAAATAGACGGGGGAACATAGGGTTCCAGCTTGGTTTTATCCCCGGTCTTCCAGAATAAAATAACCTCTTTGATAAAATCAACAATCCGGGAAGAGCTTTCAACATGACATTGTTTGCGCAGAAAATGAATCAGCCTGTCTTTTCTGGAACAGGACTCATCCAGTTGGGTGGAGATATCCCGAAGCTGTCCTTCAGCACCGATTTCGTTAAAAAATGCCGGCAGCAGTCGTGACAACTGCTTGACCAGATTGAACACCGGCCCGATATCAGAATTTAAAAACCGGGTGATATCCCTGGGAAACAGGTCTGTATCCTTGATAAACACACCGCCGATGGACAAGGAGATAATCAGGGCACTCAACAGCCGTCTTGATTTTTTAGGCTGCTGACCAATAAGATCCAAAAATATCCGGATATTTTTGACATGAGCCGTATTGCTCTTGATCTGCCAGTCATCTCCGGTCCCCTGGATCATGGGAAACTGGAACCCGTGATCCACAGCCCGGTCAATAAAATGATTGATCAATTCGATTTGGGATGTTTTATAAACCACCTCACCAATTTTATGAACACAATCCAGAACGGTTTCAGGATATTTTCCCTTATGCTCTTTGAGCAGAGAAAAAATCTGATCTATAATCACCAGGTCCTTTTTAAAATCATTGTTTCCAATCAGATGACTCAACGTTGTGTTAATATCCCGCAAAGCCTGGACATGAATCGTTGACATGCCCTGAACCCCGACAATATAAAATAAAAAAGTCAACTTCAGATGAAACCCCTGGATGACATCTTTACTATTGGCCACAATTTTTTGCGGCACTGCCCAGACCTGTGCAACAAAATCCTGATAACTGACCAGTCCGATCAGCCGACTGGTTGACTGTCGCGGCGATTGATTCGGCACACCAACAATGGTTTCAAGTTCCTGCTGCCACACTTGAATCTGATCATGGGAGACCGCCTGGATGATCTTTTTGAGCGGTTTTTCCAGTTTCTGAATATCGATTGTCATCCCCACCCAGGACCAGGGATCCTGCTGACCCAGCCAGAAGTCAAAAGAGTACCGGTAAAATTTTATCAAAAACCGGTTCAGCACTTCAAAAACCGGCAGATCACTGTCAATATTATCCAATAGATTTTTTGTCATTTTATCCGGCTGGTAATAAGACCGGACAAATTGATAAAAAGCATCTGTTTCATAGGTGCAAATTCGTTCAAGCGCTGTTTCTATAACCTTTAAAAACCGGGGAAGCTCATCGCCTGATTCCTTTACGACATGCTGTAAAAACAGCATCAAATTGTCTGCTGCCGTTGATTTTACAGTCTGGTTCACATCAGCTTCAAACGCTGTGGCAAAGACATCAACAAAAAGGATCAGGGCCTGTTGGCCCGCATCATGCGGCTTATACAGATAAAAATAGTGCAGACAAAGGTGCCGGGCTTCAGAAACAATAAACTCCCAGTTTTTATACGGATGGGACAACTCTTTTAAAAAAATGTTCATCCGGTTTAAAATACCGACATAAGGTGAGGCAATCTGGATTAAGACATCATACCTGGGATCAATAATCACCTCAACCCTTGTGTCAGATAAATTTACTTCAAGCGCCTTTGATTTCACTGAATATCCTTTCGTCTGTCTTAATCATAAAAACTGCTGTTAAAAATATGGATATTCTACCACTTTGATCTGTATTTTCAAGGACCCGGAACTGAAAAGACTTTTATATCTTTTTTTTTAACTCAGGATTTACCTGATTGCTTTTTTATTTTCTCTTTATATAGAGAGTATGATTCCATTTATTTAATTCTTTTTGGCTCGTATTCGCATGTAATCGAAAAAGCGGAGCTATGCCCGGACAAATTTGAAACCCAATAGAAAAATACTTCCAACCATATTTTCAGAACCATCTGCACCCAAAACATATTGAATATACGTCATGACGTATAACACCAAACAGCCATTCCCCTTTTGCATTTCAATAATATTTAAAGTATGAACTTATATAAATATCAAAAAACTCGACAATTACATCATGACGTATAATCTATGTTCTGCAATAAAAATATTTCTTGAAACTATATACTTGGTATGATATATAATACCGTATGAAAATTATAATTGACACAAATGTTTTGGTATCATCTTTAAAATCAAAACGAGGTGCATCTTACAAATTGATTTCGATACTTCCAAAACAGGAATTAAACCCTGTAATTTCAGTACCATTGGTAGTGGAATACGAAACGGTTTTAAAAAGGGGGAACCTTGCAAAGGAATTAACCTATGAAGATATTGACAATTTTATAGATTACCTCTGCGGGATTTTAGAATGGCAGGATATCTATTTTTTATGGCGTCCTTTTTTACCAGATGCATTCGACGATCACATTTTGGAGGTTGCTGTCGCATCAAGGGCGGATGCAATCATCACATATAATAAACGTGATTTTCGAGGAATAGAAAAATTTGGTTTGACGCTTCTTGATCCAAGAGAACTATTAACTGAAATCGGAGAATTATCATGAGTACATTAAGTTTAAGATTACCTAATTCTCTTCATGAAAGTATACGCCGGCTGGCACAACAGGAAGGGATTTCAATTAATCAATTTATTGCGTCGGCTGCTACAGAAAAAATGGCCTCATTACTGACGGAAAGCTATCTTAAAAATAAAGCAGCCAAAGCAGATTATAAGAAATTCAAAGCTGTTTTAGATAAAGTTCCAGATGTAGAACCTGAGAATTATGATAAATTGTAATAAATTTAGCAGAACAAACGGGTCAACCGGACAGCAAGGGACGGCTTTTTTTAATGTATTGAATCATCTTTGAAATGGTGGCTCTTGTAATTGAGTTTAGTGGAAACCCTTGCTGCCCGTTACCCTTAACGTTATGCCTTTAAAATGAAGGATCAAAAATGAAAAAAGAGTTTAGATTATTCATTGGTTTTATTGTTGCAACACCCTTTGCTTTACTCACTCATCTTATATCAATTTCCACTTGTAAACAAAAAGCCGTGACAATATTAGGCCCAAAAGTAACAATATTAGCAAAATCAATGCAACAATTCTTTCCGCCAAAAATAAATCACGCCTCAGAGTTCGATCTTTTTAAAACAAAGCTGAAAGATAAACAAAAAATATGGAACGTATTATACGATTATCCTATTGAATACCCTGATGAAAATACAGCTAAATTGGTTATTAAGAACTGCCCGTTTGCTGAGGCGCTGATTAAACTTAATATTTCCGAACTTGGCCATTATATGTGTCAGGGTGATTGGGAAGTTGCAAAAGATAATTCTGAAAAATGGAAGTTTGAAAGGGGTTGCACTATCGGCACTGGTGGCACAATATGTGATTTTACATATAAACGAATCTAAAATAAAAAATGGTGGCATAACAATCCAGTGCGCCGGATTGCCATTCCGCTGCGCTACATGGCAACCGGTGGCCGGGTTATATATCATCAAAAAAAAGATACTTCTGCGAGCAGGATAAAACATTAAGAGTATTGCTATGATTGGCCACTACTAACAAAAAGATAGATAAGGTTGTCTGAATTGTCCGCCACCACTTAAAATAGGCAAAATGAAAAAAGAACTACCCAAAATACCTTTTTCCAAAAAAAGGGAAACCAAAATCGAGTTTGAAATTTTTTCAATCAACAGTCTGTTCGCGAGACAGGATAAAATCGACAATCAGCTGGACATGCCTCATTATGTGGATTTTTACAACATTATGTACATCACCAGGGGAACGGGCACGCATTATATAGATTTCATGCCATATCGATACCAAAAAGGAAGTATCATTTTTGTTTCCAGGGGACAGGTGCATGCCTTCGATGTACGATCTGACGTTGACGGTTTTGTCATACTGTTTACGGATGATTTTCTATCAAAGAGCATGATTCACTCGGACATATTGTCCATGTACAGGCTGTATAATTACGATATGCATGAACCGGTCATTCAACCTGAGGAGAGCGCCGAAGAAATATTCAGGAAGACCGTCGATGAGATGTATTGGGAATACCTGCTGTCGAATAATTTCGCCAAGGAGGAAATTCTCCGCCTGTTATTAAGGCTGCTGTTGCTGAGGGCGGAGCGTTTAAAGCGAATCCTGATTCCGAAAGAGACGAATACAGAATGGTTCGCCACGTTCAGCGGCTTTAAAAATCATCTGGGAAAAAATTTCTCGGAAACGCGAAATGCGAAAGAGTACGCCGGGATGATGGGAATTTCCTATACCCACTTGAACAAGGCCTGTAAAGCGATTACCGGAAACACGGTGAAAGCGTTTATCGATCAATTCATCATCTTAGAGACAAAGCGTCGCCTTGCGACATCCGATATTTCTGTAAAAGAACTGACCTACGCCCTAGGATTCGATGAGCCGACCAACTTTCTGAAATATTTTAAAAAACATACCGGCCAATCCCCTCTGCAATTTAAGAAGCAATTCACAAAATATTCATTCGATTAAACATTTACCATTCTTTGACAAGGATCAACCTTTATCAACCTCCTGTTTTTGCTTATTTTGACCTCACCAAGTTCGAAAATTATCAACACTGAAGAAAGGAGGTCAAAATGAAGTTTCTGGCTATTCTAACCGGAGTAATTTTTTTGTTTACGGCATATGCAACAGCGAAACCCAAAAAGGAGGTCAAAATGAATTTGTCCAACAAGGAAAAAATCGTCGCTCTATTGACGAGCATTGAAACTGGAGATCCAAAGCCCGTGGGTTATATCAACCCCGAAAATTATATTCAGCACAACCTTATGGTAGGGGACGGTCTGGCGGGATTTGGCGAAGTTATGAAGCAATTGCCTGAGGGGAGCGCAAAGGCGAGAGTGGTGAGGTCGTTCCAGGATGGCGACTACGTTTTTACGCACACAGAATATGATTTTTTTGGGCCTAAAATCGGTTTTGACATCTTCAGGTTCGAAGACGGAGTGATTGTTGAGCATTGGGACAACCTGCAAGAAATCGCCACCCGGAAAAACCCGTCGGGCAGAACCCAGATCGACGGTCCGACCGAAGCGGCTGATTTGGATAAAACAAGCGCAAATAAGGCGTTGGTGGCGGGATTTGTCCGTGACGTACTACAAGGAGCGAACCCCGGCAAAATTACGGAATATTGCTCAACAGAACAATACCTCCAACACAATCCAAATGTGGGGGATGGATTAGATGCACTGGGAAAAGCTCTGGAAGCGATGGCAAAAGCCGGTACGCCGATGGTCTACACCGAAAATCACATGATACTGGGTGAAGGTAATTTTGTACTGGCGGTTTCCGAAGGCCGGTTTATCGGTAACCATGTAGCCTACTACGACTTGTTCCGAATCGATGACGGCAAGATTGTTGAGCACTGGGATGTCATCGAAGAGATTCCGCCAAAGGACAAATGGATGAACAAGAATGGAAAATTCTGAAACAGACATTTGGAAATTAACAATAACTGTTCAAAGAAGTCTTTTGTTCAAGCGAAGACTTCTTTGTTTCCCAAATATGGAGTTAGCGACATGAAATGTCTGATCATATATGGATCAAGAACCAGAAATACCGAAAAGGTGGCTAAACGGATCAAACAGGCTTTTAATACGCATGGCTGGCACTGCGATATATATAACATGGAAAAATCCATTGATATTGAGAATCTACCATTCGATTTTGAAGACTACGATTTTATATGTGCCGGGTCGGGTGTCTATTGGGCGCTTCCATCTGAAAAGGTCGTGATGGCCATGCGCTTGGTATCGAGGAGAACCAGCTACAGCAAAATAGTTCCTGGTCCGAAACGCGGCATGGTTTTCGCCACATATGGCGGAGCCCATTTGGGACCCAAGGAAGCTGAAGCTGCCCTCAAATTGCTTGAAATTGAAATCGAACACCTATCTTTCAAATGCGTGGGAGCGTTTGTCTGTCCCGGAAAATACGTTAACCGTGCGACACCGGAATGGTACCATGGTGACATCCGCAACCGTCCCAACGAAGAGGATCTTGGTCAAGCGGAAGCCCTGGTGAACAAACTACTGAAACAAAATGACGCAATAGTAGCTACCGGCCTCCTT
>JBDRPM010000049.1:0-22440 GCA_043827005.1 Pseudomonadota bacterium
GAAAACTCATCCATCTGCTGCGTTGCTGCGCAAAGCTGAAATCCTCATGTACTACAGTACACTCCGGTTTCAGCTTTGCTTGCGCCTTGCATATGGACAAGTTTTCATCCAAACACGGGTTTTCGGTCAGGCACTAATTATAAGTTTACGGTTTTGTCATACTTATCCTGAAAACATGACTGTTTCCCCGTCGGAATAAAAATTGCACCACCTGACCTTTTTCAATGGTTTTAAGAGTCTGATTATATCCGTTTGTATCGGTTATCGGTGTCTGGTTGATTTTTATTAAAATATCACCGTGCCGTACCATGGTTTTCGCTCCAGGGGATGACGGATCAACGTCAAGCACAACCAGTCCTTCAATATTTTCAGGATATCCAAGTTTTTGAGCAGTTTCATGATCAAGCGTTTTGAGTCTGAAACCAAACTCATCATACCCGTTATTCTGTGCGATGACCTCGGGATCTTTGTCTGATCGTTGTCCCAGCTTTACTTTAATTGTCTTTTCTTTCCCATCCCGAATCAATAGAACTTTCACCCAGTCGCCAACAGCTGAGCCGGCAATGGTAAACTGTAAATCACGTATGGATTCAATTTCCTTATCATTTACTTTGACAATAATATCTCCGGATTGAATACCTGCCTTATCTGCAGGTTCTCCTTTAAACACCTTGTCCACAAAAACACCCTTGGGCCCTTTATCATCGGATTTTTCCTGTTTTTCAAAATTCAGGATAGACACTCCAAGCCACCCTCTTTCAACGCTTTTATGATCTGTGAGCTGTTCAATAATGCCTTTGGCAAGATCTGACGGAATAGCAAACCCAATCCCCTGGCCGGATCGAATAATAGCCGTATTAATCCCAATGACTTCACCGTTCATATTTAACAATGGGCCGCCTGAATTGCCCGGATTGATGGATGCATCGGTCTGAATGAAATCATCAAAAGGGCCTGATCCGATGATCCTTCCTTTGGCGCTGATAATACCTGCAGTTACGGTCTGTTCAAGACCAAACGGACTGCCGATGGCCACCACCCACGATCCCACCGGCGTATCTTTTGAAACACCCAGGGTCAGGGGAATTAAATTATCTGCTTTTATTTTAATGAGCGCAATATCGGTCATGGGATCTGTTCCAATCACCGATGCCTCGTATTCCTTTTTATCGGACAGAACAACCTTGATCTGGTCTGCGCCTTTGATGACATGATAATTGGTGACAATATAGCCGGATTCACTGATGATGAACCCGGAACCCAGACTTTCTTCTTTTCGATCCTGGGGTCTTTGATTAAAGAACGGGCCGAAAAAATGTTCAAACATTTCCCGGTTATTTCCAAATGGCTGGCCAAAATACTGTTCATACATTCTTGTATCGCCTTTGATGTTTTTCACTGTCTGTATATTGACCACACTGGGCTTGGCATCCTGGGCCAAAGTGGCAAACGTTGCCGGAACCATGGGAATTGGATCTGATTTGGCATTGGAAATGACCGGGAAAATCAGGCAAACCATGATTAAAACAGTTATTGCATATTTTTTTTTGACTCTCATAATACCCTCCATTTTAAATTAATTACACTTAATTGTGTACACTGAACTTGAATATAGCACCTTAATATGACGATGGAATGATCCCAAAATGATCATATGGTAATGATATCGTAAAAACAGCGCCGTTACCTTTGGAACTGTCCACACTGATACACCCTTTATGCCGGGTGATAACGGTTCTGACAAGACTTAAGCCAAGGCCTGTTCCTGTGCTGCTTCTGGAAGATTCAGCCCGGTAAAACCGTTCAAATATTTTTTCATGAAATTGTGGATCAATCCCAGGCCCCGTATCTTTGAACTGAATGATAATCTGATTTTCATTTATAAATGCGTTGACATCGATTTTTCCATTCTCAGGTGTGAATTTAATGGCATTGTCCAACAGATTGGATAATGCCCGTTGAAACATTTTTTTGTCTGCTTGAATCATTATGTTTTCCTGTATATCAACATTCAATTTGATGTTCTTGTCTTCGGCAAGGGGCGTATAAAGCTCACAGGCGTTATTCAGCATACGGGAAATATCAATATTCTCAAATTCAAAATCTCCTGCCCCGGCCTGAACCCTTGAAATCAACAGCATGGTGTTGATCATATCAAGCAGGCGATCTGATTCTTCAATGGTGTTGGCCGCCATGACCCGATAATTGTCCAGGTTTTCATTGTGTGTTAAAGATAATTCTGCAAATCCCCTGATACGGGTAATCGGACTTTTCAAATCATGGGCAATATTATCGCTCATTTCCCCGATGCTCCTGACCAGGGCTTCGATCCGGTCCAGCATGGAATTAAACGTCATAACCAGAATATCCAGTTCATCCTTTCTGCCGCTTCCAACCACCCGGTCATCCAGATTGCTCCCGGAAATATTCTGAGCCGTCCGGGTAATAACCGATACCCCTGATAGGGTTTTTCGAATCAACAGCCAGCCTGAAAAAGCTGAAAAAATAACAATAAATCCCATGGCACTGATAAAAACCTTCTTAAACGCCGATAAAAACTGTTCTAAAAATGACATGACCAGACCGGTCTGCAAAATCACATTGGGTGCCACATAGGTATACAGCAGCCTTGCTTTCTGACCGGTTGCCGGAAAAACAATGGTTTCAAACCGATTTAAATTTTTGACCATCAAATCATTAATCGCATCCCGGTTGACTTTCACATCTTTCCAATAGGACATATGAGAGGAGGCAAAAACTTCTCCTGATGGATACAGCAAACGGATAAAGATAGATTTTTCACCAGATGACTGGGCTTCAAGGATGGCCAGTTGACTGGCGCCCATAATACCGTTTCGTCGAATAATGGTTGAAAATTTAGACGCATTATCCATTAACTCACTGTCAATCTGCTGCTGGATGGTATGAATGGCCAGAGAATAAAAAAGAAAAAATGCCACAGCCGAACATATGGTGAAAATCCCGGCAAACCAGACGGTTAATCGAAAAGCAATGGTATTGAAAAAAGAGGTGATCATGATTGTTTCAATACATAGCCGGCGCCACGAACCGTATGAATGAGTCTGGATTCAAACCCCTTATCGATCTTATCCCTGAGACGACAGATCCTTGCCTCCACAACATTGGTCATGGGATCAAAATTATAATCCCACACATGCTCCATAATCATGGTTTTTGACACCACCCTTTCCTTGTTTCTCAATAGATATTCCAGCAAAGAAAACTCAAGCGGCTGCAGATCGATTAAAACATCTCCCCTTTTGACCTGTCGTTTGATGATATCAACGGTTAAATCTGCGTATGATAGATTAACCGGATCAACAACATTGCCTGCCCGTCGAATCAGGGCTTGAACCCGGGCTAAAAATTCGGAAAAAGCAAAGGGCTTGGTCAGATAATCATCTGCTCCGGCCCTGAGTCCTTCCACCCGGTCATCCACCCGGTTTCTGGCGCTTAAAATGATAACAGGCGTATTGTTCCCGCTTTTCCTGATCTTTCGGATGACACTGATGCCATCCATTTGGGGCAGCATAATATCCACCACCAGAGTATCGTAAACCCCTGCCAAGGCCATATCCAGACCAACGACTCCGGTTTTGGCATGATCCACGGCAAAGCCTTCAGCCCTTAACCCTTTTTTTATGAATTGCGCTATTTTAATATCATCTTCAATCACTAAGATTCTCATGATCGATCTTTCTCCAATACCTGTTATATGGTCGGTGCCTGATGAACATGCCAGACTATAATACAATAATCACCCTTGTTCAAATATCGGGACCTGTTTTTTTCATTATCGTAAAATTTTAAAATAAAAATTGCATTTGATTTTTTAAGGGCAAAACAGTAGACTTGCGCCTGATTTTATCTGATTTTACTTGATTTTAAAATTAGACAAACAATTGTCTGATCAAACCCGTATTCATTTAAAAGGCGCTTTAAATTTATGAGATATACCTGGTGGCTGTTTCAAGGGCTTATGACACTGATCTGTGTTTTCTTTTTTATCTTCGGCATTGACCTTTTGCTGGGCGCCTATTCATTAACAGATCCCTTCAGTTTCATCATGACCTTTTTTGCAGCCAATTTTATCATACTCATCAGCCTGACCCTGGCAATCACCTTTGTAATAAAAGTGGTACGTGTCTATAAAAATCTTAACAAAACCAAAGTGTAGCTTTTAAATATGAGTCTTGCTTTCAGTCTTAAAAATATTTCAAAAACCTATGGAGATGATACTCTTTTCAATGATCTGTGCATTGATTTTAAATTTAATGAACAACTGGGTATCATTGGTACAAACGGATCTGGAAAATCCACCTTATTAAAAATAATAGCAGGCAGCACGCTGCCGGATACTGGAGAACGAATCGCCAAAAAAGGGCTCAGATTTGTCTATCTTGAACAAGAAGAAAAGTTAAATCCGGAGCTGAGTGTGGAAGCGTTATTGTACCAAAGTCTTGGAGACACAACATTTACCGAACAGGAAAAAAATAAAATCGTTCAGACATCCCTGGGCAAAGGCGAATTTGATGCGCCCCATACCCTGTTTAAAAACCTGTCCGGCGGATGGAAGAAAAAACTGGCCATTACCCGTTCCCTGTGTGCTCAACCCGACATTCTTCTGCTGGATGAACCCACCAATCATCTGGATATCAATGGAATTTTATGGCTTGAAAACCTTTTAAAATCAGCCCGTTTTACATTTATCCTGGTCAGTCATGACCGGACCTTTCTTGATAATGTCTGTAAGAATATTATGGAAATCGGCAGGTATTATCCATCCGGATATTTCAAAATTCAAGGCACGTATACACTGTTTGATCGAGAAAAAGAAAAATTTTTAACTGCCCAGCAAAAGAGACAGGATTCATTGTCCAATAAAATGAGGCGGGAGGACGAATGGCTAAAACAAGGTGCCAAGGCCCGGACGACAAAAGCCAAGTACCGTATTGATCAGGCTTATGAGCTTAGGTCGGAAGTTGACGGACTCAAGGAAAGAAACAAAAGCACAGCAAAAGTGGATATTGATTTTCATGCCACAGGCCGGCAGACCAAAAAATTATTGCGGGCCTACCAAATTGAAAAAAGCATTGATAACAGGCAATTGTTCACCAATATCACCTTTGAGATCGGCCCGAAATTCTGCCTCGGCGTGGTCGGTGCCAATGGCAGCGGAAAATCCACATTTTTATCCATACTGGAACAAAAGATAAAGCCGGATCAGGGCAGAATCGAATGGGCCCAGGATCTGAAAATATCTGTGTTTGATCAAACACGGTCAGCGCTTAATCCCAGCCACACGCTAAAACAGGCACTGAACCCTGTTGGTGGAGACAGTGTCAATTATAAGGACAGAAGTATCCATATTGTATCCTGGGCCAAACGTTTTTTATTCATGCCGGACCAGTTGGATATGCCTGTAAACAGACTTTCCGGCGGAGAAAAAGCAAGGATCATGCTGGCCAATATCATGTTAAGTCCCTGTGATATTCTGTTGCTGGATGAACCCACCAATGACCTGGATATTCTTTCTTTACAGGTCTTAGAACAAAGCATTCAGCACTTTCCCGGCGCTGTGATCATTGTCTCCCATGACCGGTATCTGATGAATCGGGTATGTCATCGAATGCTATATCTTGAGCCTGGAAAAGAGCCACAATTTTTCAAAGATTTTGAACAGATTCTTGCCTGGAAAAACCAGCCGGTCACTAAAAAGCCGATGTCCTCTTCTTTGAAAAAAACTTCCCAGAAATCATCAAAAATTTCTTTTTCATTTAAGGACAAATATGAACTGGAGCATATTGAAGAAACGATTTTGACTGCTGAAAATGAAGTACAGTTTTTAACTCAAAAGATTCAAGAACCAGAAATTTTGAATAACAGAAATGAGATGGATCAATATTGCTTAAAATTGAAGGATGCCCAGGAAAAAGTCCATACCTTATATGACCGGTGGGAAAAGCTTGAACAAAAAAAATCGATGCCGACATAGATTAATATTCAGTGTTTTCACAACGCAACAGGACAGGATGAATCGGCTTTCAAAATGTTATTTTTGAGTGGGCTCTTAACTCACACAAGCCCAAGGTCAATTGCTTTTATCACCTGTTTGGCCTCATCAAAGCCTGGATCTTTTCCCAGGGCCTGTCTGAAATAGTCTTTGGCCTGCTCGGTTTCTTTCATATCCAGATACAGTCTGCCAATATTATAATAAATATAGGGCTCATCCGGATGTACTTTCAATGCTTTTTTATACTGGACCAGCGCAACAGCCGTATCCCCTTTTTTCCGATACAGCACCCCCAGGGTATTGAACACATTCAATGAGTCAGTACCCGATTCGAGAAGTTCATTTAAAACATCTTCTGCCGGACCTAATTTATCCGTATCCATATATATTTCTGCTGCCTTATGCATGAACTCTTCAGATTTGGCCCGGTCTCCCATTAATTTATACACCCGTCCAATCTCTTCATAGGCTTTTGCAAACAGATTATCCAGCCGGGTGGCCATGGAAAATGCTTCAATAGCTTCAAAATGTTTTCTCTGGGAAGCTTTAATATAACCGATATTAAAATAATATTCCGGATTTTCCCTTTGTTCGATTAATGCGGTAAAAACTTCAATGGCCTTGTCATATTCTTTTTTCTCAATCAGATCCAATCCTTGTTCAAAAATTTGTCTGGTCTGTTTGATCACAGGCGCTTCATCTTTATTCAATGCCGAACAAATTTTTGAACTCACAGCCTTTTCATCAAAAGGAATAACAAAAAGACCGGTAACGCCGGATTGACCGGCTTTAATCACTTTAATTTTAGTAAACGCCGGGTCAGTCAAAAAAAAGGGAATGTCTGAAAAATCATCTTCTCTCCGGACGATCTTGAGCAGTGCAAGTCCTGACATCTCCTGCATCTCATAGGCACATACCACACAATCAACCGGTTGTGTTTTCATCATCATCCAGGCCTTATCAGCGCCATTGGCTCGAATATGGTTTTTATAACCAGATGCTTGAATTATTTTTTCAAGATCCTGGGTTGAACGGTTATGATCATCTATCAACAGAATCGATTTATTATCCATGCATTATCCTATAAGCGATCTAAATATGGTTTTTTCTTACCTTTTAAAGGTCGGCTCGTTTCTGAATCAAACTTATTATAAGCCTTTTTAACTTCATAAACAATCGTTGGGTCATGCATATTTGAATACTGACAGATAAATGTTCTCAGATCTTTTTCCCTGTATTTAACCATCTGCCGGGCAAGATGAAGACATTGGTCCTCTCTGCCTGGTATTTTTCTAAAATCAACCCTGTCCATGTATAGTTCTCCCCAGGTATTGCTGATCAACAGTTCTGCTTGAATCAATTCTTTTACGTCATAATAAAGAAGAACCAGCATTTTAGACCACTTTGCCGTCTGTTCAAAACAATCATCTGACAGCGGTTTTACAGGTAAAAGTTTCAAATACAGATTATCCAGATTGATATGGGTATCTGCAGATTCAAATAATTGCATTGAGGTTTTAAATACAAGTGAGGCAGACTGCCGATGATAAAGCTGATTTTCCAGAATCCAGCCCAGCACTGCTAACAAATCCTGGTGCTGATAGATCTGATCAATATACTGACCGTCTTTGGTTATCAAATCAAGTTTAAAACCGTTTGATGTTTCCGAAATATTCAACTGGCTGATCTGCCTGCGTTTGAGAAACGTGGAGCATTCAGTAACCTTATCCGCACCAAGGGTTAAGCGTTCCTTGGTTTTGTTGTTTAATATGATCCAGTTTCGTTTCTCACTGTCTTTGATCAAATGATCTGTTTGTCCGATTCTTTCTTTGGCCTGGTTCACCATCTGAGCCAGACGCTGAATAAACGATCGTTCCAACAATAATTTTTCCGATTCAGACCAGTCAGAATAGGACAATAATTTGTTCACCTGATTTTTATTCAGATTCCATAGCCGGATATATTTATCCAGCAAAATCCGTTTGGGAGAATTGATGTCCGGCATTTGAACATGGGGATACCCGCATAACCGGTAAAAAATCGCATTTTTAATCAGATTAATCCCTTTTGGATCATGGCGTTCATGAAAATCAAGGATTTGATCAAACACAATTTTATACGGATCAACCCCATAATCATCAATCCCGGCCATTGCATATCCCTGCTTGATCTTCTCGCACAACAGCAAATCTGTTTTTTTTTGATCAAACCCGTACGAAAATATCATGGTGGCCTTGATTAATGCTTTAACCGGATCAGATTTGGATTTGCAGATATGCCATAAAAGGCCTTTTAACACATCGGCTAAAGGGATTGTACTGATTTGTCCCAAATCGATCAAATCCTCATGAACACTAAGGATATGTCGAATATCGGCCATGGTTTTCATCGATGAATCAAGCGACAGATCAGATGGCAGGACTGCCCAGAGGGGGATTTTACCGGCAATCATTAAAAACGTTCTATAAAACTCTTCCTTTAAAAATATTTTGGGTACGGTCAGGGTTTCTTCTCCACTGAATGGCAGATATTGATTTGTTTGAATCTCCTTTTGGTCCATGATAAAAAAACTGACCTTTTGACCATGGTTTTCACGACAATAATTCACAATTGCATCCAGTTTTTTTTCAAGGGATTCATACCGTTCCCGGGAAAATTTTTTCTTATCGATGATCACCCAGTAATCAAAATCTGACCCCGAAGACTGAGTAAATGTCCCCAGGCTGCCAATGTGATAAAACCCCAGTATAGCTGGATTGGTCACCCGATTGGTCTCGACAACGGATTTTGGAAACAATTGTTTGAGCACAGCTTGTTTATAAAACCCTGACCGTTCAAACTTCCATATCCCATAAGGCATGCTTTTGGTATTGATGTACCCTGGATAACCGGGTGAATTAATATGAAGAAAAAAGGGGATTTTTAAAAACAACTCCAGCTTTTTTGGCGTAAAATAACGCAGCGCCTCTCTCATCCTGACCATATTGAAATTGGAGAATGCTGCACGATTTTTTTCAATTTTAAGATCCAGTTCGTCTGATATGGTCTTATGCGAGGATATGATGGGCCTCCAGAGCAGCTATTAATCCATTGAAAAGGAATAAAAAAAAGTCTATCATGCTGCATTATATTGTTGATTGACATCGTTTTTCAAGTTTGTTTTCAAGTTTGTTTCATGTTTGGAGCCAAAATGTCAGATTGTGCTGCACCACATAAAGGTATTGAACTGGATTATATTGATTTATCCGGCCTGAACGAGACTAAAGATGCTGTTCAAAAGCTCCCCATGAAAATTACCAAAGTTGATTCTAAAACTTTTCTTAAAAATATTTTTAAAAAAATGAACGAAAACAATTCGTTTTTATCATTTTACGCACAAGTTCAGAATGTGAATAAAATTTTAGGTATGAAATACTCTTCAGCCAATGACATTGCAACCGAGATTTTAAAGGATGTGGCTTTGACCACAAAATTGTTGAAACTTGTCAATTCAGCCTTTTACGGCCATTTTACCAGCAAAGGCGTGGCAACGATTTCAGAAGCCATGATTATTCTGGGAACTGAAGAGATAAAACTGGCCGCTGCCAACCTTAAAATTTACGAATTCATCAAAGACATTGCCAATATCAAGATTTTGAAAGACAAATCAATTAAATCACTTCAAAGAAGTATCATTGCCCGGCATATTGCCATTGAAGAAGGGCTTAAAGATGCAGAAGCCATTCAAATCAGTGCCATGCTCTATGATTTTGGTCAATATCTTGTGGCCCTGTTTTCTCCAGATCTGTTTATTAACATTGAGATCATGGTAGATGAAAAATCGATCACCAGGGAAGAAGCATCCAAATCAATCATCGGTATAACTTACAGCGAACTGGGCAGATTTGTTGGTTCAAAATTGCATTTGCCAGCATCCATCATATATGCCATGAAACCAGCTACTGATTTACATATTGATAAAAACAGACTTTCAATGGCTGACCTGCAGCGCAATATCTGCGCATTCACCAATGATCTGTGCAATATGGAATATTTAAAAGAAGGGACCTATACCGGAAGCGACATCCTTAGAATCTCCGATCGATATAGAAAAAGTCTTGAAATTCCACCCACCCAGGTGATTGAACTGCTAAAAATATCCAAAAAAAAAATTAAAACCTACACCGATATTTTAAACTCAGAGTCCTGACCGCACCTTCTTCCGACAGTGACCAGGCTTTAACCCAGTTTAACACGGATATTTGGGCAAAAGCGATTCGTTACATATTCGGGTTAATCAACACCAAATTCAGCAGGTTTTAATTGTACCAGATAATTGATCAATGCCTTGTTTTTAGAAAAATCAATTTTTTCTTTTTTGATAAAAATATTGAAATGGTCTGCTCCCGGCCGGATTTGGGGAAACGGATCGACCAGGGTTTTATCTTTAAGCTCGCGGATAACCGTATATTTTGGTACAAATCCAATACCCATGCCCGATATTGCACCGTTGATGATCCCCCGTATGTGGTTGATCTGGATGACGGTTTTCAGACAGGACCTTTTTTCTTCAGGGATTGCTGTGATAAAATTATTCCACCATACCAGTTGTTTGTCATTGGAAAGGATATTGACCCGATCAAGATCATCAAGTGACTGTATTTGGTTTTCTTTGATAAAAGCAGGAGAGGCTATGGTGACATATTGTTCCTGAAAGAGATAAATTTTTTCAAGCTCGCTGGTTTTATGAACCACGCAATCAATGGCAAGATCAATTTCATCCCGAAGCAAAGGATCCTGGAGAAACGGGGAAAAATAAAAATCCAGATGAATGTCTGGATGGCTTAGGAGAAAAGACTGGATATGTTTAATTAAAATGGAAGTCCCGAACTCCACTGTACAGCCAAGTCGAATCCGCACCTTGGATTCTTTCCTGAAGCGGACGATATCCTGATCCACCCGTTCAATTTCATAAAATATTTTTTCACAGGATTTAAAGAGGGTATAGCCGGCCGATGTCAGGGACAATGTCTTTGCTTTACGCTCAAACAAGGGTGTATCTATGGAGTCCTCCAATTTTTTTATGGCATGACTGACGGCTGACTGGGTGACAAACAGGACGTCTGCCGCCCGGGTAAAATTTTTAACCTTTGCCAGGGTAAAAAACGTTTTTAACTGATATAGATCCAATGCAACCTTTTTTTGATATGAAAGTCCTACCAACGTAATGAAATCAGAGAACTTTCATCTTTCGTTGTGGCAGGTGGTCACTGCCATGTGGGTTGTATGAAAGAACAGAGAAACTCACTGAATTCTTTCATGTTTTGTTGTGGGCCGGCCAAGGTAAAATACCAGGGCGATCCATGGCCGTTAGTATGAAAATAATTCATGATTATTATAAATATTATGAATTTTACCTTAACCTATGAATACATGTAAAACAAGACAGTGATTAAAAAAATAAGGAAATTATCTTAAATTCAAATAATTCATTTTAAATTTAAAAATGGAGTACAATCATGAACAACTATGTGTCATGCCTGCCTCAAGCCTATAATGAACCTGTAAAAAACTATGCCCCACAAAGCCTTGAACGTGCTGTTCTTGAACAGGAGCTTGCCCGGCAGATGAAATTATCGGTCCGGATACCCCTGGTAATCAATGGCCAGGATATACACACTCAAGATATTGGTGAAGCCCGCTGCCCCCATGATCACGCCCATGTGCTGGCAACATTCAGCAATGCAGGAAAGGTTGAGATCTGCCAGGCCATTGATGCCGCCATGGCAGCCAAACCGGCCTGGGAAGCCATGCCATGGCAGGAACGGGCTTTGATTTTTTTAAAGGCTGCTGATCTGATTTCACAAAAATATTCACCGCTCCTGAATGCTGCCACCATGCTCAATCAGTCTAAGAATGCCTTTCAGGCAGAAATTGATGCAACCTGTGAGCTGGTTGATTTTTTGCGGTTTAATGTAAAATTCATGGAAGAGATCTACGCCAGTCAGCCCTTATCTGACAAAGGGGTTTGGAACCGGATTGAATACCGTCCCCTGGAAGGGTTTATTTTTGCTCTGACCCCATTTAATTTTACAGCCATTGCTGGAAATCTTTGCACAGCACCTGCCATGATGGGCAATACAGTGATCTGGAAACCTGCATCAACAGCGATTCTTTCAGGTTATTACATCATGAAAATCCTGAAAGAAGCGGGCCTGCCTGACGGTGTGATTAACTTTATCCCGGGCAAAGGATCAACCATAGGACAGATTGCCCTATCCCATAAAGATTTGGCAGGCATTCATTTTACCGGTTCAACAAAGGTATTCCAAACCCTGTGGCAGAAAACAGGTGAAAATATTTCAAACTACAACTCCTATCCCAGAATAGTGGGGGAAACCGGAGGAAAAGATTATATTTTCATGCATCCCAGTGCAGATACTGATCAGGTGGTTACGGCAGCAGTCCGCGGAGCGTTTGAATACCAGGGTCAAAAATGTTCTGCCTGTTCACGGCTGTACCTGCCCCGCTCAAAATGGGAAGATTTCAAGTCAGGTCTGGAAAAACAGATTCATACCATCCGGACCGGCAGCGTGCTGCAGTTTTCAAATTTTGTGAATGCGGTGATTGATGAAACCGCATTTGACACCATTGACGGATATATAACAAGGGCACAAGATTCGGATCAGGCTGAGATCATTTTGGGCGGAAAACGGGATAAATCAAAAGGGTATTTTATAGAACCAACAGTAATTTTAACCAAAACTCCAGCTTATGAATCCATGGCAGAAGAAATATTCGGACCGGTTTTGACCATCTATGTTTATGAAGATCAGGATCTGGATCAAACCCTGACCATACTGGACAGCACCAGTATTTATGCGTTGACAGGAGCTGTTTTTGCACGGGATCGAAAGACAATTAACCAATTAACAACCCGATTGACCCATTCAGCTGGTAATTTTTATATCAATGATAAACCCACCGGTGCAGTTGTCGGGCATCAACCCTTTGGCGGTGGCCGGAAAAGCGGGACCAATGACAAGGCCGGCAGCTACTTGAATCTGCTCCGCTGGACCTCTCCAAGAACCATTAAAGAGACCTTTGTTCCGGCAACGGATTTCAGGTATCCGTTCCTGGCCCAATAATTAAAAGGAGAATCATGATAAAACAATCAGACAAGTTAAATGGATCAGATATCAGTGTTTCCTTTGAAGACACATCCGCTGCATTTAAACATAAAACCGATGCAGAATTATTTGTGTCGTATATGATATTCAGACTGACAAAAAATCCCTTCCTGATGAAATTTTTTTCCAGAGCAGCAAAACTGATGCTGTATTTAGGATTACCCATAAAACCAATCATTAAGGCTACGATATTCAAACAATTCTGCGGCGGAGAGAAAAAAGAAGAATATTCAAAGGTCATATCCCAACTCAGTCAGGCTTCTATCGGCACCATCCTGGATTATTCCGTTGAAGGGTCAGAAAATGAGCAAAGTTTTGAAAATACCAAGCAGGAACTCTTGCGATTAACTGAACAATCCAAATCAAATCCGAACATTCCCTGTACCTGTATGAAAATGACGGCCATTGCATCTTTTGATCTGCTTGAAAAAATATCATCCAAAAAGATGCTGTCCTCAAAAGAGCAAACAGAATGGGAAAACTTAAGAAACCGGCTTGACCAGATCTGTCAGGCTTCCTTCAAGGCAGACAAACCGATCTATATAGATGCTGAAGAGACCTGGGTCCAGGATTCCATAGACATTCTGGTCGAAGAGATGATGGCAAAATACAACACAAAAAAGGCCATTGTGTTTACAACCCTTCAGTTGTATCGCTGGGATCGGAATGATTATTTCAAACGCCTGATTGAAACTGCCCGGGCCGGATCATACCGGCTTGGAATTAAAATCGTCCGGGGGGCCTACCTTGAAAAAGAAAACCAAAGGGCAAAGAAGATGGGTTATCCAACTCCCATCAATCCAACCAAAGAGGCCACAGACCGGGATTATAACAAGGCCGTGGAAATCTTTATAAACAATATTGATATGGTTGATATCTGTGTGGGAACCCATAATGAAGACAGCTGTAACTTTTTGATCAAATTAATGGCAGATAAAAAACTGCCCAATAATCATCCCCATATCTATTTTTCTCAACTCTATGGAATGAGTGATACCATCAGTTTTAATCTTTCAAAAGCCGGCTATAACGTCAGCAAATATCTTCCCTTCGGTCCAGTGGAATCCACGCTTCCCTATCTGACCCGAAGAGCAGAGGAAAACACTGCAATTTCCGGTCAGATGAGCAAAGAACTTGAAATTATCCAAAGAGAACGCAAACGAAGAAAGACAACAAATAAAATTTTACAATAATTGTTGAAATAAAGTATTTTAAAATAAAGTCAATGAAGGTTCATGGAAAATTAATTCCCCATATAATCCACCAGCATTCCGGTTGTTTTTCTCAGATGCTGACTGATCAGTTTTGAAATTTTCCACAGGATCTGCAGCCCAAGTTTTGGATGATCTTCAGACATTTTGAGCAAACTTTCTTTTGAAATAAAAAAAATAATAGACTCTTTGGCAGCAATCCCTGTTGCGGACCGGGGTTCTCCATCAATCAGTGCCATTTCACCAAAGGTTTGTGAACTTTTCAGAGTTGTCAGTTTTATAGATCCGCCGGTATCACTTGTCTTAAAAATATCCACAGCTCCTTTGACAATAATACCCAGACTTTCTTCACTGGCCCCTTCTTTAAAAATAACAGCCCCTTTTGGGGCAATAACCGGCTGGATGAAATTGCAGATAATCCGAATGCTTTCCCATGAAAACTCGGCTGCCCATTTTGTCTGTTCAAGAATCTGGGCATACTTGGCATATTTTTCAAAATCAAGTTTTTTTTCCGGTTTCTTTTCCATGAGCAGCTCTTTTCCAAAGTTTGTTTTTTTAAAGCTTAAAGGCTGGGCAGGATTGTGTCAAATTCATTCTTTTTTCACGATAAATTCATCAAGTTTTTCAAACAGGGTATCTGGCCATGATTCTTCGTACAAAAAAGCATGTTTTTCCTCTTCGGTCAGATTCTCTTTAATGCCAGGCGGAAGACTGTTGTAAGACAATTGTCTTTCTTTGTCTATTTTTTTTTCTTTCATCATTTTTTCCTGTTGTAACTAAATTGTTTTTCAAAACAGTCAAGAATACAGCCGTGATATTAGATACGGGACCGCTGTTTCTACCTTTAATATTCTTGAGCCGATATGATACGAATTAAACCCATATTTTTCAAGAGTCTGAATTTCAATATCAATAAAACCGCCTTCAGGTCCGACAATCAGCGTGACTGGTTGATCGATTGCCATTGGACACAAACGGTCTGTTTTGGGGTGAGCGGTTATACACACACTGTTTTTTGAAATTTCGGGCAGATCCTGTTCCACAAACTGCCTGAAAAACCGTTTAAAATGAACAACAGGCAACATCGTATCCCTGCTCTGCTCCAGACCCAGTATCATCTGCTGGTGCAAACTGTCCGGGCTGATCACCGGACTTTTCCAGAAACTTTTTTCCACCCGCCAGGAATTGATCAGATAAATCTGTTTGACCCCAAGACTGGTTGCGGCCTGAATAATGCGCCGGGTATATTTTGGTCTTGGCAGGGCCAGAACAAGGGTTAACGGTAAGGGCAAAGGCGGATCTGAATCCAGGGTCACCTTTATTCTGCAATGATCATCTGCTATCTGACAGACTATTCCGGTTCCCATTTTCCCGTTGAGCTGACCACAAACCAGGGTATCTCCTGCTTTAACTTTTGTGACGGTTTTCAGATGATCCAGCCGTCGTCCCTGAATCTGTACAAGATCATCATCTATAAAATCGAATTTTTCCAATAAAATCAAGTTCATTTTAAAACGGAACCACTTCGTGCCGGGATAGATAGGTTTTTAATGTTTCTTCCCATGCTTTTCCACCCGTCAGTCTTGCCAGTTCTATTGCCATATGGACCGGTTTAATTGCCAATCGTTCCAGACGGCCGAGACCCTGCAGACAGGAAGGGCAATTGGTCAGCACTGTAACAGGTTCTTTGTTTGCTGGCAATCCCAACAACTCAATTGCCTTACGTTTGCGGTCCAGCATGGCATGGGAAATATCCGGCCTTGACAAGGCCATGGTACCGGCTTCAGAGCAGCAAAAGGGGATAGATTTGACTGGATGGTCTTTTGAATATCGGGCAAACAGATTCAATGCATTATGCTCAAGAGAATCATGGCAGGGTTCATGATATAAATACGTTTTGTTAAAACTTACATCAACCCCCTGATCAAAAAGATATTGAGAAATATCTTTTATCTGACATCCCAGAATCTTGTCTGCTTCAATTTTCCGTAAAGACTCCATACAGGTTCCACAACTGACAATACAGCCATCAAATGTCAGATCTGAAAACATCTCCCTGATCCTGGAAAACAGTATGGTATTTTCCAGTACAATGGTATCATGGATTTTTTTTCTGGCATTTACCAGGAAGGGATACCCGCAGCACAGATAGGCAGGCGGTAAAATCACCCGATGTTGATTTTCAAGCAGCAGAAACAAACAAGCCTTTGATATTTGAGAAAATATCCTTTCACTGCCACAACCTGGAAAATAAAACACCGTGGATCGTGCCTCTTTTTGAGGCTCAAGCACAAGGGCCTGGGTTTGATTGGTATCCGGCAGGATAGACCTTAAAGTGCCTGTCCCGGGTCTGGCCACCGGAGTTTTAAGCAGCAACAGAGGCCATCGGGTCTCACTGTCTTTAATTCCGGAAGATAAAAATTTATGGGCACTTCGCTGAAGCGTGGCACCGGCACCTAAAAGCGCAGATCGCATCAAGGGATTGATAAGTTTATTTTTGTTTTCCAGGTATTTTAAAGTAACGCCTGTGGCCACAGGTTTTTTCTTAAACCCCATTGTATCCAAAACATTTCTCTCATCAATGGATATGAGTCCGGAGTCGATGTTTACAGGACATTTATCAAAACATTTGTGGCAGATGGTACAATGGTCTGCAATCTGTTCAATATTTTTAAGCACATCAAAGGCTGTGGATTGATTTCTCTGGCTGACATACAGCAAAGCTTCAATCAAAGCGATTAATGATAAGTTTTTATTCCGGGGATGGAAAAACATATTTTTTGCCGGATAAAATACCGGACAACTGGTTTTACATCGACCGCACCGGACACAGTGGGCAATTTTGGCAGCCAGATCAGACAATGACCCGTATTCAAGAATTCTGGCTTCCACTTCCAGAAGGTTAAACGAAGTGGTAAACACCTTATCCAGCACGGTCACATCAGAAAGTTTTTCAGGATTCATCAACCCGTTTGGATCAACCTTGGCACGGTATTGTGAAAATTTTTCAATCTGTTCAGGGTCCAGATGTTTGAGTTTTGTAACGCCAATGCCATGTTCGCCTGATACCACCCCATTGAGTTCTATGGCCTTTTCCATCACCCGGTCTGCTGTCTGATTGGCTCGTTCCATCATCTGCCGGTCATTGGACAACACTGGAATGTTCACATGGACATTCCCATCTCCGGCATGCATGTGGGTGGCAATGACGATCAGTCTTGATCGGGTTGTTTCATAGCTCAGGGTCAAATGATCAACAACCTTTAAATATCCCTGCAATCTGTTAACGGCTTCATTATAAAAATTTTTAGAATGAATGCCGGCTTCAATCGCATCTTTTGAGGATATGTCCAGCTTCTTTTTAATCTGGAACGCCACATTTTTAACCTGGCTCACCCGTTTTTGAAACAATTCCGGATCTGCTGCAGGAACAATGTTGTCCAGCACATGAATCATATTATCGATAATGTGAACCTGATTGATCTTTTTTTCCTGAATATTGTATTGATCCACAAACCTTGCAAATTCTGCCAGCGAATCAATGGGAAGAACAATATCCTCATTGAGTTTAAACGCATTGGTGTGGGCTGCAATGGCACCCAGACGCTTTCTATCCTGCCAGAACCGCTGGGCCTGTTGTTCATTTTTGGCTTCACTCAGACCGGTCTTGTCATAGATCGAAAGAATATCCTGTAAAAGTTGCGAACCCTGGTCTATTTTAACAGGATCATTTGAAACCATATCAATAAGCAGGACAGCAACAATGGTGCTGCCCATTGAAGTTTTGGCCTTATATTTAATAGCTTTTACATACTCCCGGTCAAAGTGCTCAAGAGCAATCAAGGTGGGATCAAGGTTATGAAATGTTTTTGTAATTTCGGCAATGACCTGGCCTGCCTGACTCATATCATTTCCGAAAAATTCAATACAAAAGGTTTTTTTGAATTTAAATTGCGGATAAAGAATAAACCTGGCCGCTGTAATCACACCGTCGCACCCTTCTTTCTGGATACCGAATAAACCGTTTAATGTTTTATTGGTCACATCCTTTCCAAGACCTTTTTTGCGAATATCTTCACCATTAAGGACAATGGTATGCTTAAGTTCACCTGAAGCATGAAAAATCTGGAACTCGACTATGTCAGCGGGCAGAATTTTTCTGAGTGGATGATCTTTGCGTTTTACCGTGTAAAGGGCTGCATCCGGCATGACAATATTAAACGAGAGCAGATTGTCAATGGCGGTTCCATAAAGGACTGCTGTTTTTCCGCCTGCATTTTCCGCCAGGTTCCCCCCAATGGTGCAGGCCCAGGCACTGGTGGGATCAGTGGCAAAGATATACCCTCTGGATTTTGCAAAATCAATGGCATCCTGGGTGATTACTCCGGCTTCCAGATTCAAAGAGGCAAATTTGCGGCCGTGTGTATCGGTTTGGATCTGAATTTCATCAATGCGATTTAACTTTTCCGTGTTGAGCATGACACAGGTATCGGTTAGTGGGGTGGCGCCACCAGTCAGACCGGTTCCCCCGCCCCGGGGAATAATCTTAAACCCCAGTTGTTCAATTTTCTGTAAAATCAACGGGACCTGGGATTCTTTGTCGGGCCGCAGCACGGCAACGGGTAGAAACATGCGCCAGTCTGTGGCATCGGTGGCATGAGCCAGAACATTAAACGGATCAAAATAAATATTGTCTTTACCCAGAATCGGGGACAATTGCCTGCGAATTTTGTTCTGATCTTTTCGGACTGACTCGATTTTTTTTAACAGATGATCCAATTGATGTTTACAAGCTTCATAAACCTGCAACACCCCGTTGTCTTTTGCATTTTTTTCTATAAAATCAAGGTCGGCATTAAATTCTGAGAACAGTTTTTTTCGTTTTTTGGGGTGTTCTGCCAGTTCATGGAACAAGAATGGATTTCTTTGAACAATAAACAGATCCCCCATAAACCGATGAAGGAGTCTGGAGGATCTGCCTGTTTGTTTTTTGTGCTCAAGCGTCTGAATGACATTGAGCAGTTCAGATCCAAAAAGGTGTTTGATAATCCGGTCATCATCCGCTGATGTATAATTGTACGGAATCTTTCTTTTTGGATATGACATATTTACAATTCAAAGGTTCTCATGCTGATAACAAGCTCGAGATCTTCAATTTCCTTAACCACTTCCGGCGGTACTGCAGTATCGGTTCTCAAAAAAATTATGTTGCGTTCACCGTCATCTTCGCGACCTACCATCATCCGTGAAATATTGATACCGTGTTTACCCAGGGTAGCCCCCATCTGGCCGATGGAACCGGGTCGATCAATATTGTGGATCAGGCTTAATGATCCTTCCGGAATTACTTCCAGACGGAACTTGTTGATGCGAACGATTCTGGCATCATCCTTACCGAAAATGGTTCCCTCAAGAACATTGGTTTCATCATCCGACACAATGGTCATCCGGATTAAATTTAAAAAATTCCCTGCTTCTATGGACGTGGATTCAGTAATTTTTATTCCGGATTCAATGGCCAGAGAAATGGCATTCACTGAATTAACCTCATATCTTACATGTTGAGACAGAAGTCCTTTTACGCCTGCAATGGTGATGGGTTTCAAATCAAGATCAGGGAACTGCCCGATATATTCAATATCAACCTGTTTAACCCCACCCTTTGTAATCTGGGCTGCCATAGCACCCATTTTTTCACTCAGATACAAGAACGGCTTAAGCTGTTTTAACACTTCACCGGTCACCGATGGCACATTGACCGCATTGATCACTGTATCATGAAGCAGGTAAGCAATGATCTGATTGGCCGCTGCTACGGCAACATTGGTTTGTGCTTCTGCAGTGGATGCGCCCAGATGAGGGGTGGTAATCACCTGGTCCAGGGTCAACAGAGGATGATCTCCCGGAGGTTCTGTGGCAAATACATCCAGGGCTGCACCGGCAACCTTGCCGGATTTGATGGCATCATAAAGCGCTTCTTCATTGATAATTCCTCCCCGGGCACAATTGATCACCATAACGCCGTCTTTCATTTTGGCAAATGCTTCAGCATCCAGAAGGTCAATGGTGGTATCCATTTTGGGAACATGAATGGTAATATAATCAGACCGTTCATAGAGTTGATCCAGAGTGGCATATTCAAACCCTGCTTTTTCAATATGTTCCTGGGAAATGTACGGATCAAACACAATAACCTTCATTTTCAGGCCTTTGGCAAGACTGGCAGCAATCGAACCGATATTGCCGAATCCAATAACGCCAAACACCTTATTATTGATTTCACGCCCCTGGAGCGATTTTTTTTCCCATCGACCTTCTTTCATGGACTGGGTGCCCTGGGGAATATTGCGCGTCAGGGCCATCATCATGGCAATGGCGTGTTCAGCAGTGGTTACCGTATTCCCGCCAGGGGTGTTCATGACGGCAACCCCTTTTTTAGTGGCTTCTTCAATATCAACATTATCAAGACCGATTCCAGCTCTTGCCACCACTTTCAGATTGACAGCCGCATCCAGGATATCCTTGGTGACGTTGGTGGCACTTCTGATGGCCAGGGCATCATACTGACCGATAATTTCTTTTAATTGATCCGGGGTCAATCCGGTTTTAACATCCAGTTCAATGCCCTCCTGGTTCCTGAAAATATCAAGACCGGCCTCTCCCATTTTATCACTGACAAGAACTTTCATTAGTTGTTCTCCTTTGCAAATACAGCCATAAATTCAACCAGTTTGGTAATGCCCTCAATGGTGGTGGCATTATAGATAGACGCTCTGCATCCACCCACAGATCGATGTCCTTTCAGACCGCCAAGCCCGTTTTGAGTGGCAGCGGCAATAAACTTTTTCTCAAGATCTTCTGTGGGCAGACGGAATGTCACATTCATCAGAGATCTGGAATATTTTTCAGCTGTGGTCCGATAAAAATTACTGTCATCAATATAATCATAAAGGATATCGGCTTTTTTAACATTGTGTTCTTCCATTTTTTCAAGCCCACCTATATCTTCTTCAATCCATTTTAATACCAGATCAATGGTATAAATTCCAAAACACGGCGGTGTGTTGTACATGGAGTTTTCAGAAGAAAAGGTTGTATATTTGAGCATGGACGGCAGAGTTTCATTGACCATATCCAGCATATCCTGACGGATAATAACCATACAGGTTCCACTTGGGCCCAGGTTTTTCTGCGCTCCGGCATAAATCATGCCGAATTTGTCCATATCCAGTGGCCGGGAAAAAATATCCGAGGACATGTCACAGACAATGGGAATCCCATTGGTTTCAGGAAATTGATGATATTGTGTCCCTTTGATTGTATTGTTGGAGGTCAAATGAACATATTTGGCATCTGTGGAAAATTCAATATCCCTAGGAATATAAGAAAACCCTTTATCTGCGGATGAGGCCACAACCTTATGATTTTTTTTAAGGATTGCAGCTTCCTTGATGGCTTTGGTAGACCAGGTACCAGTATTGACATAATCTGCGGATTCATCTTCAGATAAAAAGTTCATGGGTATCATGGCAAACTGCAAAGAAGCACCACCCTGCAAAAATAGCACATGAAACCTTTCATCAAGCTTGAGCAGTCGTTTGGCCCGATCCACAGCACCATTGATCACCTTGTCAAAATAGGGAGATCGGTGACTGATCTCGGTAATGGACATTCCAGAGTTGTCAAAATTCAGAAATGATGCTTGTATATCTTTTAAAACCTTTAATGGCAGGGCTGCTGGTCCTGCATTAAAATTAATGATTCGTTTGTCTGTCATCTGTTTTTCCTTTATAAGATTTAATTATTTTTAATTCAGGAATAATAAAATGCCTGTCATTTAAATTTTAAGTACGGAAAACTATCAAGAATTGAGGTAATTATCAACACAAAAAAGAATTAAATTCCAAATAATCTATAATTACAGCATATTACAAAAACCAGTATAATTTAGGTTTTCCGCAATCAGTGCTAAATAAAATGAAAGTTATTTCCAATACCTGATCATATTTGTTCAAAAATTAAGAAT
>JBDRPM010000050.1:0-14215 GCA_043827005.1 Pseudomonadota bacterium
GTTGGCAAGTTCTTTCATATAAAAAAATTAAAAGGATATGATTCATAAAGGAGTTTGTCATGATTTTCAGATGTTTTTTTCGATTACTGTTTTGCTGTTTCTGGCTTTTCTTTGCGTTAGGCCAGATCAGTTTTGCTCAAGACCATGCCACATCCTTTTTTACCGCTGAAAAACCAGCCGACCCTGCTCAAGATATGATTGCACCACAAATACGTCAACTGGATGATGATTCCTTTAAAATCGGAGAAGTTTTTCTGAATAAAAAAGATCGATTCATCCGCATTAATGGTAAAATAAACATGTCCGATGGATTGATTGAATATTTAGGGTGCACCCCTGAGGGTAAAGTCCATGAAAGCGTTCTGGTTCTTGACGCACAGCCTTATCACATTCAAGTTGCCCTGCTTTTGTTAGGCCTGGTACCGGGAGATCAACCCATTGAATTTCAAGGTGCCCCCCAAACGCCCTGCGGCAGCCCGGTTCAGCTTCTCATATCCTGGCAGAGTAATGGGAAAACAATTGAGGTCCTGCCTGAACAACTGGTTATGAATATTGAATCCAAACACCCCATGGCAAAAACAAACTGGATCTTTACCGGATCAATCACAGAGAATCAGACGTTTATGGCCCAGAAAGAAGGGTCAATCATTGCCGTCTATCATGATCCTGTTGCCCTTATTGACCATATCGGTCAAGACGGAACAAATGATGTCATGATGCATGCCAATAAGCAACTATTGCCGCCTGTCGGCACGCCTGTTATATTAAAAATATTTCCACATCCGGATCCAGCTGTCAAACAACTCACCCAATGCCAGAAACCCAAACAAAGGTAGAATGACCATGAAACTGTCTGAACAATCCAACGTGTCTCCTCCCAAAACTGCTCAGGAACTGCTGAACATGTATTTTCTTGAAGCCCGTTCCCATCTTCTTGAAACTGCGGCCATACTGGACAGGATTGAACGCGCCAAAAACGGAGATCAGATTTTGAAAGACCCGAAAATGATCAATCTGTTTCAGATCTGCGACCTGTTGACAAAGGAAAAATCAAACCGGGCTGAAAAAGTGTTAAATCTGCTGTCCGTGTGATTGGACAAACCCAGCATGTTAAGGAGAGTTACGGTGACAATCAAACCTATTGTTCGTTATTCAGACCAGACCGAACCGGTTTCCTGTCCTTATGGTACTGTAAAACGAGTGGTGACCGGTGGTGAGGGGACTGCCAATATACACATTGTCACCGTAACCCAGGGCAGTGAACATTTCCACCATGCCTATGATGAAGCCTATTATTTTTTGTCTGGTTCCGGAACCATTACGCTTGATCAAAAAACCGATGCTGTCCGGCCAGGAACCATTGTGGTTATTCCGGCAGGAACCATTCATTCTTTGTCATCTGATTCTGAACAACCTCTGGAATTTATCATTTTCGGCACACCCCCCATGTCTATTGACGATGAAAGGGCCAAACCCTTAAAACCATAAAACCAATTCATTTGAACAAAGGTGGTACAATGAAAATTATCGAACCCCATATACACATGATCGCCAGAACAACCCAGGATTATGAACGCATGGCCCGCATGCATACAGTGGCCTGTGTGGAACCTGCTTTTTGGGCAGGATATGACCGGACATCTGCCTGGGCGTTTCATGATTATTTCACCCATATCTCAGAATTTGAGCCCACCCGGGCTGCCCAGTATCAAATTGATCATTACTGCTATATCTGCATGAACCCAAAAGAAGCTGAAAACCTTGATCTGGCACGTGAGGTGATCTCCTTTATTCCTGAATTTTTAGACAAACCAACTGTCCTTGGCATTGGAGAAATCGGACTGAACAAAAACACTAAAAATGAGATGACCATTTTTGAGGAGCAGGTGGAACTGGCCGTCCAAAATAATCTGCTCATCTGGATCCACACCCCTCACCTGGAAGACAAATACAAGGGAACCCAAAAGATGGTCGACTATCTGAAGGGTCACAACAAAATTGATCCTGGGAAAATTGCTTTTGACCACTGTGAGGAACACACGACCCGGATGGTTCTTGATGCTGGTTTCTGGGCCTCCATGACCATCTATCCCATGACCAAAAACTCTCCTTCCCGGGTCATTGATACCTTTGAAATTTTCGGCAGAGAACGCATCATGGCGGATGCCTCCGGGGACTGGGGGCCATCTGACCCCAAAACACTGCATGATGCCGTGTTTGAAATGAAACGAAGAGGACATTCAGAACAGGATATTGAAACCCTTTTTTATAACAATCCCTGCTTTTTCATAGGCCAAAACCCAAAGTTTAAACACAAGGCATCTATTTCCAAGCAAGCTGCCTGGGGGCTATGAAAATTTCTAAAAAGTTTGTGTTTGTTAATGGCCTGGAATTCAGAATGATGTTGCCGGCGGTGATTTTTATCCTCATTTTTTCTGCTTTATTTGTGCTTTTAAACAATCACTACACCGCCCGGCTTTTGGACAATCGTCTGGAGCGTGAAGCCATTCGTATATCCAACATCCTTTATGAATCCAGATTTGCCCTCAACTCTGTTTATCTTAAACGCCTGGGAAAAGTGATAGAAGGCGAAATAGCTGTTTTTGACAGCACTGGAAAAATTATTGCTGCTTCCTTTGACACTGATCAGCCCAACAATTTTTCAGATTTGATTGATCAGGAACAATTACGAAATCAACACATCCTGAAAGAAGCAAAACAAATCATTCAAACAATTAAAAAAAATCAGCATTCCTTTTTAATTGTTTCCACAAAACTTTTTTTCTATAATACAAAAAACAGTATCTTTATTGCCATATTAACTGCTATGGATGACCTTGAATCCACCAAATCGCACATCATTTTAAGAACGCTTTTATCCGGTGGATTAGCCTTATTGATCGCCTTTTTCTTTACCCGGTTGATCCTGAAAAAAATATTAACGTCTGTTGATCATATGATACATGCAACCAAACAGATCGCTTCAGGCGATTTTCAATACAAGGCCCCTCCTTCAGAAATCAGAGAACTGAATGTCCTTGCCACTTCTGTTAATCAGATGTCAGACCAGTTAGTCGAATTTAAAACCAAACTCATCGATTCCACCCGAATTCGATCTGCCAGCGCCATTACAACTGCCATGGCCCATGAAATTAAAAACCCGTTGTCCAGCATGAAAATGCTCAGTCAAATCATTGAAAAGCGTCTTAAAAATGACCAACAGGGCACACAAATGATTGCAGCGATTATCAAGGAAATCAATCGCGTGGATCGCCTGGTTTCTGACTTAAAGACCCTTACAGCCCCATCAAAATTATCATGTACACAGGTTGCTCCCCACACACCGATCAATGAGATCATTGAGGTCATTTTACCAAAAATAAATCATCTGAATATCACGCTTGAAACAGATATAAACCAGACACTGCCGGATATCCTGATGGACAATGATAAAATCAAGCAAGTATTATGGAATTTAATGATGAATGGTGCCCAAAGTATGCCAAACGGCGGCACACTTAAAGTATGGTTACATGAAAAGGCGAATACAAACCAAATAGAATATGGTATTGAAGACAAAGGTTGTGGTATCACACAAGAAAACATGGAAACTGTATTTACACCATTTTTTACAACCAAAACAGAAGGAATCGGTATCGGGCTCAGTGTAAGCAGGGAAATCACCGAGGCCCATCATGGAGAGTTAACCCTGATATCTTCTTCAGAAGGAACAACAGCCAAACTGATCCTTCCCTGTCAACACACTGCATAAAAAAGGAGAATGATGGCCAATATACTTGTTGTGGATGACGAAGAATCCATCTGCTTTGCTTTTTCCCAGTGCATTCATCACCTGGGACATACCCCCTATTGTGCTTCAAATGCAATTGATGCCTTGACAATGGTTCAAAAAATCAACCCGGCCATTGTCTTTTTAGATCACAGGCTGCCAGGCGAAAGCGGAATATCTTTGCTTAAAAAATTACAAAACATGGATAAAAGCATAGCCGTTGTTATCATGACAGCCTTCGGCAATATCGATACTGCCATTGCTGCGGTTAAAAAAGGGGCATATGAATACCTTACAAAACCTGTGGATTTAAAACAAATCGAAGATATTATTCATCAGATTTTAAGCCCCAGACATTCCCATCCAATTTCATCAGCAGACAATTTTCCAACCTCTGACACCTTGGATGATATGATTATCGGTTCCACAGAAGCCATTTCTGATATATACAAATTGATCGGTTTGCTGACCACCAATGATGTGCCCGTCCTCATCGAAGGGGAAAGCGGAGTAGGAAAAGAGCTGGTCGCTCTTGCCATCCATAACCGAAGCAAAAGAAAGGACGCTCCTTTTGTTGCCATCAACTGCGGAGCAATGCCGGAGAATCTGCTTGAATCCGAACTCTTTGGCCATGAAAAAGGTGCTTTTACCGGAGCAGACGCCACCAAAATCGGAAAATTTGAATATGCCAGAAATGGAACCATTTTCCTTGATGAAATCGGTGATTTAAAATTTTCCCTTCAAGTTAAATTATTGCGCACCCTCCAGGAAAAAACAATTGTCCGGGTGGGAGGATTAAAACCCATCCCCATTGAATCCGCACGGGTAATTACAGCCACCAATAAAAATCTTTTTGAAGAGATGAAATCCGGGCGGTTCCGAAGCGATCTGTACTACCGCCTTCAATTGATCACCTTGAAAATCCCGCCGTTACGCGAAAGGAAAAAGGATATCCCGGAACTGGTATCTCATTTTATCCGAAAGGCCAATCACGAAATGAATCTTAACATCAAAGGAATCGATGATGATGCGCTTAACCTGCTCATGGACCATCACTGGCCGGGCAATATCCGGGAACTTGAAAATGTGATCAAACGTGGGGCCATCCTTTCCAGAGCCGATACCATTGGCGCACATCATATCGAGTTTGCAGACAAACAAATCCCGACCATGCCGTCCCCTGTCTTAAATACATCCATCTCAAGCCAGGTCAAATACTGGTTTGAAAACACAGACCAGTTTTCTCTTTCCCCCCAAAACCTTTACCCACAAATAATCACCCGGGTTGAAAAAAGTTTGATCAGCAACGCCCTTAAAGCCTGCAACAACAATCAATTACAGACAAGCAAACTATTGGGAATGAATCGAACCACGTTAAGAAACAAAATCAAAGAGTTTAATCTTGATGGGTAATCTGATCTGCATAACCTTCAAGCAGTTGGAACTGCCGGCCAAGTGCATGCTCGTTCACCCCCCATGGTGATTTAAAAAAAGAAGCCAAATGGGTCATCGCACCAGATTCTCCTCGGTTTAATGCAAGAATGGCAAACCGGGCCAGATCCAGAACAAGCGGTGCTGCCAGGGCGGAATCACACCCCTGCCAGATGAATTGAAGGCTCATTTTTGTGTTCATGAACCCCTGAAAATGAATAAAATCCCAGGCTGTTTTCCGATCACCAAGAGATGGGACATAATCAATGGAAACCCTTGAATGGGGATGGTATCCCAGAATATGGGGCAACAGCCTGTCTTTGCTTTTAATTTTGGTCGCACCATTTTCCTTGTTCTGCAATACCTTACCGTCCATATTGCCGAGTATATTATATCCTTCCCAGGACAATACCTGCAAATTTCTCATGGCAAACATAGGTGCCAGGGCTGATTTTACGAGTGTTTCACCGGTTTTGCCATCACTTCCCATGACTGGCACCCGATGTTCCAATGCCAGTTCCACAAGCCCTTGACACAACCCTGCTTCAGACGGCGTAAAATTAATGTAGGCACATTGAGAAACAATGGCAGCCCATGCATACACAAAACTGGGCCGAATGCAGTCCACCCGGTTGTCATCAATCAGTGTTATAATTGACGCCAGGCTGCTGAGTGATTCAGGATCAGGAAGCGGCGGCTCAGTTGATGCCAGATTGATCACCACCACACGGTCAAGATCATTTTCCAGCTTAAACGATTCAATATCATGTTTAATCTTTTCAATGGCCGATGCAATAGAACCAGCTTGGAAAACATAATTTTTTTCCGATAGTTCACAAATGGCACTGCCAGCGTTCAGGAGTATACCGGGAAAGGTTCCGGTCTGGATCACCTGGATCTGTTGAGAAATCTGCTGGATGGTTTCAAAATCTTCAATTCCTGTATCTTTTAACACTTTCCAGGAATCACAGCAGGGTCGAATATCCCATCCGCCAAATACAAAATCAGACAAGGAGCTAAACTCAAGACGTTCCAATTCTTTGGATTCTGACACCATGCCGGTTGACGGGCAGAGTCCCATAGATACAGCGATTGACCCGGCAATGGCTGTGGTGGATAAATGGCCACACAGCCCGACAAACAGTATTCCGCATTTTGAACCCATATAGCCTCCGAACGTATCTGCTTTCAAAAAATGAGGTGCTGCCACTAAAAAATAGTGGCATTCACTCATCTGGTTTAAATGACCGGGGGAGTCATTAAACAACCATGCAAGGGGAATCACATGATATAATTGTATATAGCAATTTAAGTACCAAACGATACTAATTCTCTATAATAACTTAAAAAATAATGTAATTAACTGATATAAAAGGTTTTTTTGTAATTTTAAAATAGAGTCAACAATTAATGATGACTTAAAATACAAAAAATTATGAAAATAATTTCATAATTTTTAGATATTTTTAACCTAATTGTGTTAAATTTTGTTCATTTTGGCCAATATCGGCCAGAACAATACCGGCAGCAGAACAGCAACCATCACACCCATACCCGGCGGCAAGCCTGAACAGGCTCCCATCCAGGAAAAAAAGAACGCCACAGGAAAAGAACCTGCAACCAGCGCTATGATAAATCTTGAAAATTTCATTTTTCCCAGACCGGCAAGGATAGTCATGACTTCTGGCATCACCGGCATGGCTCGGCTGGCCATAATGGCATATCCTCCCCATCGATCAAACACATCTTTAAACTTTTGAATTTCCTGTTCAGAAGCAATCCATCGACTTGCATTCCTCCCAAGGATTCTTGCCATCCCATATCCGATTAACCCGGCACCCACTGACCCTGTCACACTGATCAGTGTACCGAACCAGAGCCCGTAAACCGTGCCAAGGGCTGCCATTATTCCGGTTGCTGGAATCGGAAGCAGAATATCGCTTATCAATAAAAAAATCCCTAAAATCCAGGCAACCGGTTTTATCCGATAAAACCATTCAATGCATTTGTCCTGACTAAAAAGATATTCTAAGTTTTGGCCTGTCATCTCATAGGTAAGAATAAAAACAAGTGTAATTGCAACAAATAATAAAAAAAGTTTAAGAAAAAAATTCAATAGTGGATGTTCTTTTGTATAAGGGTTCGAATAAAATTAATCATTTCACTGTTCTGGTCGTCGGTATCTGACCTGACAAGTTCATTCAATTTCTGGTTAAGATAATCAAATGCAACGGTGGAGTCAGAAAGCCCTAATGCTGTAGCCTGCTGAATATATTTTTCGTCATTGCTTTCCGACTGCATTATATCAATTATTAATTGTGCGCCAAGGTCTCCACCTGCCTGTGAAACAGTCATCAGGATAACCTCAGATGCCCCTGGGACAGATTCATTGAAATATGCATCTGAAAGAGAATAAAGGTGCTTTTCTGATAATTTATGCTCCGGATTGATATAGGACAGTATCCGTAGCTTGTCATGATCCGTTAGGGGGCTGTATACATCTAAAAAAGTATCTACCAAAACTTCATTCCCGCCTATATCACTCAACTGGTGCATCTGTTTCATTGCCGATTGAAGGTCTTCTCCCGTAAGGTCATCTTTTATGGCGATTAATGCGTTAAAGGCCTGTGTTTTATCTTTATCAGCTTCAAATTGCTGAATAATGTGGTCAACTGCATTAGTATTATTATTGTTTTCTAAATCCTGGTTTTTGGATTCTATCAATGGGTCTTTATTTTCATTTTTGCCTGTAGAAAGATTAGAATTTTCAGCTGCCTGGGAGGGTGCTGTATTTTTTTTTAAAGGCTTATCTATGGCTTGATGAGTATCGGTTTGATCTTTATTTATTGTGTTTTTTTGTTTAATTTCATCCTGTCTATCAATTTTATCAATTGGTTTAATCGAGTTGGTTAGCTTATCCGTATCAGGCAAGCGGATTTGAGATGAGGTCCTGACCGGACGGTTGATAAGGAAATGGTTATTGACTAATGCAACTAAAAAAATAATTAGAAAAACAGAAAAAATAAAAACAATTCTTTTCATAAAGCAATTCCCTATCAATAAAAGCTGCCCCTTTATTAGAGGGGCAGCTGTGATAGATCAAAGGTTATCCCAATAAGGACTAAAAAAACGCTGTTCCTATTGAGGAATATTCCTTACGATATGACGGGTTCCGAGTGCATCTGTAAACTCAATATCCCATGTCATCTGGGTAATATCAGGCCCGGAGATACCTTTAGGATATCTATACTGAAAGGTATCATCGCTGAGTTGAATTTCATTCGCGTCAATAGTGCCATCCGGAACCGTCCATTGCAGGCTGTCATCGGTTACTGTCACACCAGGCGGAATGCTGGCCGGTGTCAATACAGCTGTAACCGCAGTTGCTTCGGCGTTGCCTGTATTTATGATGTTCATTTTCCAGGTGACGGTCCACAATCCTGTTCGCCGGTTGTAACTATTTGATACTAATTCATAGCTTATCGGAAACAGGTTGGAAATGGCAACTGTGGTGGCAACAGAACTCTGGGCCGCTGTCTTTCCAAAACTGTCGGTAACTTTTAGACCAACTGTTTTTGTACCGATAAAGTCAGCTCCAAAATTAACAACAGGGCTGACACCTTCAGGCTCTGAAGGACTGTCTTCGGAACCATACAGGTTATCACCATCAATATCCCACTGATAGGACATGATTTCATCAAAACCGCTTGAAGTTGCAGGATTACCAATGGGGTTGGCACCACCGGCAATATTTTCATCGGTTGATGCTGATCCGTTAAGCACAATATCTTCACCCACTGCACCCAGATAAGGTCCGCCAGGGTTGGCTACCGGCGCCGCATTGCCGTTGCTCACAGTGACAATCAGGGTATCCGTACTGGTTTTACCGTCATTGTCTATGACCTTAAGACCTACAATAAAATTCTGGGTATCTGTACCATTGTTTATAGAATAGCCGACATAATTTATAGCTATCGGACCCGTGGCATCCACATCAAAGTTAATACCGTCGTAGTCAAAATCCCATTGAAAACTAACAAGGCTACCGGTATCCGGGCAAGAATGTGCAGAAGCCGTAGCATTAACAATAACCTGCTGACCCTCACTCAATTCCTGGTCCCCTCCTGCATTGGCAAGGGGTTTACATGCTTCCAGGGGTGCGAGCACCAAAAGCCCGAATTCGCAGGAAAGCTGACCTGCATCAATTCGAACAGAAGCAGGCCAGTAGCCACTTGAATTCTGATTATCAATCAGCCAGCGATCGTACTCCGCCTGCCAGTCATGGGTACCCACAGTAGATAGCCCGGCATATTCCATGCCTTTTTTAACTGCATACATGGCATAATGATCACCAATATTGCCATAATCGTAACCAGTTGCGCCCCAATTGGTGCTGATATAACCTATGGCCCTGGCGAGCCCGCCTGCATCTCCGGCGCCGCTCGAATACACAAGACCGGCTATCCCGGCTCCGGTTTTGGCAACATTGACCCACTCATTATAGTTTGTGTATCCGAAACCTCCACTTGAATCATTTTGATCATAAGCACCCCAGATACCCATTCGTGTTTTCACCCATGCGGGGGCATTGATATTCCAGGGCGGGTTCTGGGCCTCGCCCAATCCAAGTACCGGCCACTGGGTAACTGATCCGTCAGAAGAACCATAATTAGCATGATAACGCCATCCACCAGCATATCCGCTGGTGCCCTCTTGCTGGGCATATGCAATAAAATCAACAAGATCTTCCAATACTTCTTTATACGTTTTCCCGCTGATTTCTGCAGAGGCGCAATCTCGAACAATTGCATCCGGCGTAAGTGTTGCCGCAACTGTCATTGCTGATATACCAACGTGGTAGAGATTGTTTGTATAGCCATACACCTTTCGGCCATTCCCATTAATATCAGAATCAGTCATGGGTGTTGTCGGTGTGTCTGTTGCAACTTGACCATTAAAATGGTAAAAATAATAATTCAATCCGTTTTCAACCGTCTTGGCATAGATATCACCATCTGGATCATTAATTTCAAGATGACCATGATTCATAAAGGCCATGAGTGCAAGGCCGGTACCGGCGGTAGGATTTGTGTTCCAATAATATCCGGTACATCCATTGACGGTTGTGCTGCCTTTGCTTGTATACAGATATTTCAACCCTTTCTGAATGGCCAGATTCTTTTCCACTGACTGAGTCTTGGTCACAACATCAATAAAAACCGTATCCGTATCTGATTCAGTACCATCCGTAACGGTCAGGGTTGCTACAAAACTTCCGGTACTAAGATAGGCATGGGATGCTGAAATGTTGTTCCGATTGGTGACTGTCCCGGCAACCGTACCCTGCCCTGCTCCGAAATCCCAGACATACGTTAGCGTGCCACTCCCGTCATAGGACACATTCCCCCACAGTTCAAGGGTGTTTCCCGGCCAGGTATAAGGACCTTTACTGTCCCATATATTGGTCTGGGAAGTGGAGCCACTTGGCATCACATTAACATTGAGAGCTGCAAAAACATGACTGCCTGCCGTCAAGGTAAATGTGAAAAGAAGTGAAATTAATAAAATCCATCTAAACATTTTTTTCATTATAATTCCCCTTACATTTTGATTAAATCTTAGTTTTCATTCGTAATTTCAGACAAAACAGCTCTGGCACCAGTTACATTGCCCCTTCTCCCCAAGAAGGTTGGATATAAATGGTGCCGGAAACTGATTAATTATTTTTTCCGACTAACCCCTGCAAGACCCAAGAGACCAAAACCTAAAAGAATTATAGTGCCAGGCTCCGGTACTGCCGGCGGTAGTTGTTGATTTGCGACATACCTTGTTGTCCCTTCTGCATCACCCAGTGCCCAGTACCAGAATTCACCATCATTAACATCTTCAATATCATTGTTGTTGTCATCACCAAACAAAATTCCGCCATTGTCAGTGCCGCTTGTCCCAAAGTTTACATACCATGAAAAAAGCTGACCCGTTGGTGCAAGAGTACCTGAATAATCAAAAGAGACTTTAAATCCTGCCACTGAAGCATTTTGGGCAATCCCAGATCCGTTGGACCCAAAAAGTGAATCATCTCCACTGACGCCTGCTGGAGTGCCGGCGTATGCTGAATCATATCCCCAGGCATCTGAAAACCAGCCTTTATCGACGACCCACGCAACATTTGAGTACTTAGAAATGTCGGTATCTGCGTTAAAATCAATCATGAAAAAATCAAGCACGCCAGTATCTGAACCATTTGATGTGTTCTTTACGGTAAACTCGAACGTATAGTTACCGCTGCCATTGTCTGTGTAGTCATAGGTAATATCTGCCATATAATCGGCCCATGACGAGGTTACCGTGATGAAAAAAATCATCACTAAAAAAATTAAGGTTTTAGAAAAAGCTTTGATCATTTTCTCCTCCTGATAAAAATTTGGGGTTATAGTAAAATTTTATTTCCTTAATATCCCTGAAAATTTTACAGCTCACTATCATTGCCTAATTTTTCTTTTGCACAAAATATGCCATCGATTTGTATAAAAAATAACATTTATTTATTTGTTTGTTTGTTTTAATCTTATCGATGAAACCGCTTTGATTTCAGTATACTCCAAGCAAATTGTATAATAGTTCAAATGGTAGGTGTACCCATAAAAACATGGTTACCACTTAAACCTTTCATTCCAGATCAAAAAACATGTGTAATTTATTTCATAATTTTATATAAAACATTACCCAACTTATAAAAAATGTATTATATTTTTTTGACTAAAAATAATAATGGCCATCAACAAGGAAAAAAAATACCGTTATCACCCGGCATCGATTCGGAACCAACAATTACGACAAAGATTTGTAAGTTTCGGTGGCATACAAATTGCCTTAAAAAAAGCATTTGTTTTGGATAACATTTATTACACACTACAAACCAGCTCTGAAAATTTAAATTTCAGGAGAAAACCATGACGACTCATTCTAAATTTATTGCCAAACCAATTTTATCATCTATCTTTTTATTATCCATCTTCTGTTTTTTTACTTACCCTTTGCTGGCAGAAGAAAAACTCCTAACATCCAACCACGACATCATGTCCATCAAGCATGAACTGAACCGAACCTATCAATTGGGGTTTGATTATCTAAAAACCAAGCAAAACTTGGACGGATCATGGTCCAATCCTGGTTTTCCTGCTTTGACCGGTCTTGTGACCTATGCCTTTTTAACTGCTCCTGAAAATATGACGCTCAAAGAAAAACCGGATTATATTAAAAAGGCCCTGGATTATATTATTTCCAATGCCCATGAAAACGGGGCCATATATAAGGAGGGCATGCCCAATTACAATACCTCCATCTGCGTCATGGCCCTTCTGGCTGCCAATGATACGGCCTATCATCCTTATATCTTAAAGGCCAGACGATATATTGCCTCACTGCAAATGGATCAGGGTAAAAAGGGTGTTGCTGACGAAAAATTTGATGGCGGTATCGGCTACGGTACCAAGGACCATTCAGACATGTCCAACACCTACATTGCTTTGGAAGCCCTCAAAGCCAGCCTGTTTCTAGAATCCGATGAGCAACTGACCATCTACAAGGATTTGAAAGGCCTTCAAAAAACAAGTCTGGACTGGGATGCCGCCTTAAAATTTATCCAGCGGTGTCAGAATCTGCCAGGGTACAATGATCAGTCCTGGTCCAGTGCAGACGAAAAAAACAAAGGCGGGTTTGTTTATTTCCCCGGGGACAGCAAGGCTGGAGAGGAAAAACTTGCAAACGGCAAAACTGCACTGCGGTCCTATGGTTCCATGACCTATGCCGGTCTGCTGAGTTTTATTTTTGCGGATTTGAAAAAAGAGGACCCCAGGGTTCAGGCTGCGTATGAGTGGCTGAAAAAAAATTATACCATTGATGAGAATCCTGGTGTGGGCCAGCAGGGACTGTATTACTATTATCACACCATGGTCAAGGCCTTGACCCTGTATGGGGAAGATTACATTGCCACCGTCAATGGAAAATCCATTGACTGGCGAAAAGACCTGATTGTCCGATTTATTAATAATCAGAGAGAAGACGGCTCATGGATCAATGAAACTGCCCGGTGGTGGGAAAATGATCCCATATTGGTCAGTGCCTATGCATTGATTTCAATGAACATGATTACCCCTCATCTGTAATCCATTGTATTGAATAAAGGAATATGATGAAATTTGCTTTCAGCACCAATGCCTATCGACATTTTTCTTTTGACCAGGCCGCTTGTGCAATTTCCAGGGCAGGATATACCGGCATTGAAATCATGTGTGACACACCCCATGCCTTTCCGGATGAATTGTCGGACTCAGACATTAACAGAATTCAAGACTCATTAAAAACCTATAACCTGGACATATCCAACTTGAATGCCTTTATGATGTGTGCTGTCCAGGACTTTCATCATCCCTCATGGATTGAATTGGACAAAGATTTCAGGCAGATTCGCATCCAGTATACTCTGAACTGCATCGATCTTGCCGCACGGTTGGGTGCTAAAACCATTTCCACTGAACCGGGTGGTCCTTTGATGGGCATGTCACCTGAAACCGGCATTCAGATCTTTGTCGATGGGCTTGAACAGGTTCTGGGTCGGGCCAGGGATAAGGGCATTAAAGTGTTGATTGAGCCGGAACCAGACCTGCTTATCCAAACGTCGGATGATTACCTGGCCTTTTTGAATGAATTCAACCACCCGAACCTGGGTCTGAATTTTGACATCGGCCATTTTTACTGCATGGGCGAAGATCCGGTTCAAACCGTTTTAAAACTCAAAGATTACACAGATCACTTCCACCTGGAAGACATCCCTGAAAACCGGGAGCATCGACATATCCTCCCGGGCCAGGGCGGTATTGATATTGCGTCTGTTCTTAACACTATCCGGAAAACCGGGTATGACGGATATATCACAGTGGAACTGTATCCGTTTCTTGATGATCCAGACCAGGCGGCAGCCGATGCCAGAGC
>JBDRPM010000051.1:0-8472 GCA_043827005.1 Pseudomonadota bacterium
GATTGCCGACAAAATCAGCCCCAAGTGATCTCGTTGTTAAAATTCAACTTTATATTCTGACAATCTTAATCAAACCCATTCTCCCATGTTCAACTCTTTAATAAATAAAATTGAACCGAGTCAGGAGCAGACTTCTGGCTAAAATCCGCACCATCTCAAAGGGAAAATTTTTATTGGACATAATGTTGTTTATGTCTAACAAAAAATCAAAAAAATGAGGGCAGGGGGAAAACAAAAAAATATTTGGATTCGGCTTTTGATGGTGAAGGTGCAAGGCTTTATGGCGGGCGGTGGAATAGCAAAGGTGTGCCTGTTGTTTATACATCAGACTCTCTGGCCTTATGTTCGCTTGAAATATTTGTGCATCTCCCGTAATGCCTGAAAATCACCCAGCCCGACGTTTCACAGGACGTCAAACTGCAGGCGCCTGTGAGCCTGGTTATATCATTTTTGATATGGTAAATCCCAGCCAGACCGCACCAATCCCCAGTGTGATGTGTAAAAAAAGATTGGCCATGGCAGGGAGTGTCTGGCCGCCTTTGGCCAGTACGAAAAATTCATATCCAAAGGTTGAAAAAGTTGTAAATCCCCCTAAAAAACCCACCACAACCAATACACGGATTTCAGGTGTAAACATCTGCCTTGTTTCAGATAAACCGCTCAGAAAACCGATGAGCAGGCAGCCGGTCACATTGATAATCAATGTAGTGTGGAGCAAAAAGGGGGCAGCCAGTATTTTTTGAAACAATTCTCCGGCAAGATAGCGGCAGATGGAACCGGCAAATCCGCCCATGCCAACCAGGAGTATTTTAGTCATGGTGTTCTCCGTTTATGTGAGGTTTCAATGAGGACTGGTTTTTGAACGGATCAAAATTCATATCTTGATTTTCCAGCATCGATGGATCTGTTTGCGTTTATTCTGATAATCTTCAGGAATGGTTCTGGATGTGATCTCTTTGATGTTTGTTGCGGCTAATCGTCTGGTCAGCAGTTCAAAGTTTTGATGATTGGTGGAAAAAAATACCGTGCCCCCGGCATTCATCAATTCAAATACAGTATTGAGCATTGCGGGATGATCTTTTGCCAGGTCATAGTGCTGGTTGTTTATCCTTGTAGTTGAATAGGATGGGGGATCCACCACGGCCAGGTCAAAATTCTGGAACTCAGGTTTGGCAATTTCAAGAAAATCCAGGGTGTCTTTTTGAATCAACTGGTGTTTTGAACCTGAAAGGCCGTTGAGTTCAAGATTGTCTTTAACCCAGTTGATTGCGGTTTCTGAGCGGTCCACGGATACGGTCCGGGCTGCGCCACCCTTTGCCGCATAACAGGTAAATGAGCCTGTGTAACAATACAGATTTAAAAAGTGCTTGCCCCGGGCCATTTCTCTGACCATCTGGCGCGTGTTCCGGTGGTCGGAAAAAAGTCCGGTATCCACATAATCACTGGGATTGATATAAAATTTGAGATCCCTTTCACACATGGCAATTTTTTGATTGGTATGGTTGATCCGTTTATATCGTTCCCCTTCCTTGAATCCTGCCCGACGGATTTTAAGATGAAGATGGCTATCCGGAACATTTAAGGCCATGGCAACGGATTTGCCCATCACCGGCAGCCAGTCCGGCATGGACTGATTCCTGCTGTATTCTCCCACCACAAGGTGTCCTGCATACCAGTCCACCACTGCCCGGATTTCAGGGATGTCCCAGTCATAGAGGCGAAAGACGTCAAGGTTTTGTCGTGCAAAACGTTTGCACAGGTGTTGATATCTTTTTTTTACTCGATTGGCCAGCATTTGAGCCTGGTCCTGATATTTGCCGGACAGATCCATCAAAAAATTCCTGTTATGGTCAAAATAACGGCCATGGGCTGTCCTGGTATTTTACCCTGGCCTGCCCACAACAAAATATGAAAGAAACGCAGTGTTTTTCCAGGTTCTTTCACATAAAAAAACAGTCATACTATATTTGGGGTGTTATTTGCAAATAATCAAAATTTTCATATATTTTGATCCACTTTATTTTTGAGTGAACCCTTATTTGTTATTTTGCTTTGTTTTTTTGTATAGTATACTGTTAAAATTATGAAACAAAAAATTGTCCGGGTGTAGAACGAATTAGCATTTAAGTTTGTTAAAACAATAAGGAGAATTTGAATCAATGGCCTCATCATCAGCAAAAACATTTGACTTTAAACTGGCAGGGTCTTTATTTGCTGTTCTGCTGGTATCTTTTATCATTATGATTTTATCATTTAATTTTTTTCAATCTTCAAGAACAACGAAGGTGGCTGATCAGATTTCTGCTGCCGTTGATCAGCTTGGCAGGGATCAGGCATCAGCAGCAAAGATTGATGAGATTAAAAAAACGGTCCATGCACTGTCTTCTGATTCACAATCAGGCATATTGTTGAAAATGTCCGGAGTTGCGGTCGGCTGCCTGATCGTTGTGATGGCTGTTATGGGGTTGCTTTTTAAGTATTTGCTTTTTAAACCATTGAGCGTGCTGAATACCAGTCTTGAAAATTCCATCAAAGGGAACGACCGGGATCTGACAGTCCGGCTGGCCCTGGACAGGGATGATGAAGTGGGGAAACTTTCCAAATGTTTTGATGCGTTTATGTCAAATCTGGATGAAATGATCATGAATATTGGAAGCAAGACAGAAACCATAGCCGCATCTGCTTCAGAAGTTTTTGTGGCCTCGGAACAAATGGATGAAGAATCCTCTGATTTATATGCCCGTTCCAATTCTGTGGCTGCGGCCGCAGAAGAGATGAATGCCAGTATGCACACGGTGGCTGCTGCCAGTGAAGAAGCGTCGACCAACATCGGGATGGTGGCCCAGGCTGCTGTTCAGATGCAGTCCAATATTTCCAGTGTGGCTCAAAATTGTGATCAGGCCAGAGAAATCTCCAATAAAGCCAAACTCCAGGTGGACGAAGCCACCCGAAAAGTTGAAACCCTTGGGGAAGCAGCAAGAGAAATTACCAATGTGACCCAGGTGATCACCGAGATTGCCGAGCAGACCAACCTTCTGGCATTGAATGCAACCATTGAAGCAGCCCGGGCCGGAGAAGCCGGCAAGGGATTTGCGGTTGTGGCCAGTGAAATAAAAAGCCTTGCCTCTCAGACAGCCCAGGCCACCATGAGTATCCGGGAAAAAATTGAAAGCATCCAAAATTCAACCAAAGATACGGTTGACCAGGTGGGCAGCATTTCCCAGGTCATTGCCAGTGTTGATGAAATAGTCAATGAAATTGCAAGATCAATTGAAGAGCAATCCAATACAGCCACCGAGGTGGCAACCAACATTGAGCAGGCATCCATTGGTATTTCCGAGGTCAATCAAAATGTTGCCCAGAGTTCTCAAGTGGCCTCTGAAATTGCAACCGATATTGCAGATGTGGATAATATTGCATCTGATATGTCGGATCGGGCAACCCTGATGACCAAGGGCGCCAAAGATCTGGATGCGCTTTCAATGGATTTAAGATCAATGATTTCAGTTTTCAGGGTGTCTGGAAAGACAAAGGCTGCAGTGTCCTCCAGCGGGTTGGATCAGAAGAATATCCCGGATCTGATGCCGTGGAGTTCAAAATTTCAGACCAAGATTGAAAAGGTTGATACCCAGCATAAAGAACTGGTCAGGTTGGTGAATCTGCTTCACAAGGCCATGAGGCTGCAAAAAGGAGCCAGTGAAGTAGGGGGAATTTTAAATGATCTTGCTCAGTATACTGTGTTTCACTTTCGCTTTGAAGAAGAAGAGTTGTTTAAAAAATATAAATATCCTGAATATGAAGCGCACAAGAAAATTCATAAGGATCTGGTGGCTCAGGTGGGTGCGTTTCAGGAAGCGTTCAAATCTGGAAAGGCAACCGTATCCATGGATTTGATGGACTTTCTCAAAGACTGGCTAAAAAATCATATCATGAAAACCGATATGGCGTATGCGCCATTTATAATCAATAAAATGAAAAATGATTCAAAAAAATAAAAAGGGGATAAACTTTTGGATAGACGAAATTTTTTACACCAGGTTTCGTTATGGTCTGCGGGGCTTCTCCTTACGCCGCCGGTATTCGGGTTGACTTCCCAGGCAAAGGCAGACACCAATCCTCAGCCGGATTTGTTTGTGGCAAAAGGAAAAGATTATGCTGCCATGGTTGAACAGGTGATCGGGAAACTGGGCGGGTTAAAACGTTTTGTCAAAACCGGGGATCGTGTGGTGATCAAACCCAATATGGGTTGGGACAGAACCATGGACCAGGCTGCCAATACCCACCCGGTTGTGGTAAAAAAAATAGCAGAGCTATGCCTGGATGCCGGGGCATCAAAGGTCCTGGTGTTTGACCGGACCTGCAATGAAGAGCGCCGCTGCTACACCAACAGCGGTATAAAGCCGGCCCTTGACCAGATCAAAGATGACCGGATCAGCCTGTCCTATATTGATGACAGAAAATTTGTACCCGTGACCATCAAAGATGCAATGGTTTTAAGTCAATGGACCTTTTACAAGGATGCCCTGGAAGCAGACTGTTATATTAATGTGCCTGTGGCCAAGCACCATGGGCTGTCAGGATTGAGTCTGGGACTTAAAAATATCATGGGGGTGATTGGCGGATCACGGGGGCGGATTCATTTTCAACTGGGTGAAAAGCTGGCTGACCTGAACCGGGTGATTGCACCTGCGTTTACGCTTGTGGATGCCACCCGGGTGATTGTGAGAAACGGACCCCAGGGCGGAGATCTGGCTGACGTGAAAACCCTGGATACCATTATCGGGTCCCAGGACCCGGTGGCTGCTGATGCCTATGCCACCACACTGTTTGGTTTAACCCCGGACCAGATTGAATCAACCGTACACGCCCACAGGGCCGGATTGGGGCAGATGAATCTGGACCTTTGTCATATTGTTCATCTGACCGTTTGAAACCATGCAGATAAAACCTTATTTAAAGCAGGTTCGAAGGGTTTTTCAACTGGTTTGCCTTGTAATTTTCCTGGCATTGTTCAGGCTTACGGATTATTCAGGCAGTGATACCTTGCCCTATGCGGTCAATGTTGTGTTCCGGCTTGATCCTCTTGTGGCGGCAACGGTTATTCTTGCCAAAAAAACGTTTGTCCTGGTTGTCTGGCCGTCATTGATCATCATCGGGTTAACTGTTTTGCTGGGCCGGGTTTTCTGCTCCTGGGCATGTCCTCTGGGTACCCTGATCGATATGGCCGGGCATTTTATAAAACCTGTTAAAAAAATCAAAACATCTTTATCCCATCTAAAATACTGGTTATTGACTCTTCTCCTGGTCTCATCCGCTTTTGGCGTTCAACTGACCGGTTTTTTCGATCCTTTTTCTCTTCTGGTCAGGACTTTGGTGTTCAGCATTGATCCGGGTTTGAATTATCTGGCCTCTCTTTTTTTTGATTCCCTTTATACACTGGGGCCCCCGGCAGTTTCTAATCTGTCAGAACCGGTTTATGACTTGTTCAAAGCCTTTATCCTTCCGTACAGGCAAAGTTTTTTTTATTTGACCGGGTTTTCATTTTTGTTGCTGGGTGTTGTGTTTATGCTGGAGATGGTTTCAAAACGGTTCTGGTGTCGTAACCTGTGCCCGCTGGGCGGTCTTCTGGCCGTTGTTTCAAAGGTTTCAATATTCAAGAGAGTTCCTGTTAAAGTCTGTAAACACTGTGAGCTGTGTGAATCAAGCTGCCGGATGAATGCATTTGCAGTTCAGGGTAAATTTGAATTTACCGAGTGCAACCTTTGTATGGATTGTCTTGAGTTCTGTCCGGACCAGCTCCCCTTGTTTAAGTTTGCATTCCCTCAAAATCATTTGACCATCAATATGGATCGGCGTAAATGGCTGACTGCCGGTGCAACAGGTCTTGCTTTTCCCGTGCTAAGTCGAACCAGTGCGTTTTCAAAACAGGAGGATGATCATTTGATCCGGCCACCCGGAGCTTTGAATGAAATTGATTTTCTGGCCACCTGCGTCCGGTGTGGAGAATGTATGAAGGTTTGCATCAACAATGCACTTCAGCCCTTGTTTCTGGAACAGGGAATTGAGGGTATGTTTACCCCCATCCTGGTTCCCCGCCTGGGATATTGTGAATTTAACTGCACACTGTGCTCCCAGGTCTGTCCCACGGGTGCAATAAATCGTCTGGATTTAAAACAAAAGCATGCCTTTGTCATGGGCAAAGCCTGTTTTGATAAAAACAGATGTCTGGTATATGCAGATCAAAAATCATGTATTGTCTGTGAAGAACATTGCCCCACCTACGATAAGGCCATTAAATTTAACATTGCATCGGTCCTGGATTTTACAGGAAAATTGGTTGAACTCAAACAGCCTTATGTGGATAAGGCGCTGTGTGTCGGGTGCGGGATCTGTGAATATGTTTGTCCGGTGCAAGGAGATGCTGCCATAAGGGTTGTGGGAAAACCCAAACAGGATAAAGAACAATCGTTCGGGTATGGATAAACAACAATTGTGTATGGTTGAAAGTCAGGCCATTGTCAAAATATCAACTGTTTTCAGGAGAAACGTGTGAAAGTGTTAATTATTGCTGCTCATGGCAGTCGGAAAAAAGAATCCAATATCGAAGTTGAAAAATTAGCCGATCGCCTGGCCCGGAAAGTTGACGGCCGGTTCGATAAGGTGATTCATGCTTTTTTACAGATGGCAGACCCTTTATTGGAAACAAGCCTGACGCAATGTGTTAAAAACGGGGCAACCCATGTGGTGATTTTTCCGTTTTTTATTGGATCAGGCAGTCATATTCTTGAAGATATTCCAAGCCTTGTGGAAAAAGCACAGCAGGCCAATCCCCATGTGGAATTTAAGCTGACCCGGCATCTGGGATCAATAGAAGCCATTGAAGCGGTTATTATCAATGAAGTCACGTCTTGATCCGGTTGTGTGTGGATTTTTTTTTAATTCAATTTTGTGATATCTGTATTTTATGAGGATACTTCATTTAATCAGTCAATCACCTGATTTTACCGGAAGCGGCAAATTCATTCAGCAATTGATCTGTCAAAGCAATGCAAAAGGGCACAAAAACTTTTTATTGGCAGGCGCCCAGGCTGATTTTAAGATATCTGAGGCCTTGATTGAAAAAGATCATTGTCTGTTTGTCCGATTTGACGGCCGGGATCTGGGGTATCCGATTCCAGGCATGAGTGATGTCATGCCCTATCAGAGTACCGTGTTTTCAACGCTCTGCGATGCAGATATGGATGTGTATAAACAAGTATTTAAACAAAAGATTCAAGAAGCTGTTGCCAGATTCAAGCCGGATATTCTGCACACCCATCATCTCTGGGTGCTGTCTGCCCTGGTCAGGGAAATTGCCCCTGATCTTCCCATGGTCACCCATTGCCACGGAACCTGTCTGAGACAGCATCATTTGTGCCCCAAAATTTTTGGGCAGATCATTCAAGATCTTCAAAAAGTGGATCACATTATTGCCTTGAGCAATGAACAAAAGATAAGGATTGTTGACACTATCCATGTGGAACCGACCCGTATCCACGTGATTAGCGGCGGGTTTGACCCTTCCTGTTTTTATGATGAACCCAAATCATTTGACAAGATTGTGGAACTGGTCTATGCCGGGAAACTCAGTGATGCCAAAGGTCTTCCATGGCTGTTAAAGTCATTGAAAAAACTTGGGGATTTGCCGTTCAGGCTTCATATTGCAGGGTCCAGTACTGGCCGGGAAAAACAGACATGCCTGTCTTTTGCCAGGGATCTTGGGGATAAATGCGTTTATCATGGCCTGTTAAGCCACCAACACCTGGGGAATCTGATGCGAAAAGCCCACATCTTTATTCTGCCTTCTTTTTTTGAAGGTCTTCCTCTGGTGCTGATGGAAGCACTGGCTTGCGGGTGCAGAATAATTGCCACAGCGCTTCCCGGGGTCAAAGAGATTTTTGCAGGTCATGATACAGACATGATTCAATTACTGGAATTGCCCGTGCTGGAGGCAATTGATCGTCCTTTTAACAAGGATGAACCAGATCTGGAACGTCGATTAGCGGCAATGATTGAACATGGCATTTCTCAAGTATCGATCAGCCCCCAACCTGACAGCGCTAAGATAAAGCAGATAACCGATCCTTATACATGGGAAAAAATTTTTTCAAAAATTGAAAAGATCTATCAGTCTGCTGTTTAGCCCGAATATTTCACGATCGTTTTGCTGAAATATCCGGGTTAGGAGGGTGTTGCGGCCCCTGGCTTTGGAATCGGGCCACAACACATTGATGGGTAATATGGGCTGACGGTCAGGCTGTTTTTTTATTAGAAAGAGTAAGACACACCGACAAAATAAACCATATTGGTATCCAGCATGCCGCCGACGGATTTTTCCTTAAGATTATCGTCATCAGCAGTATCAATATATGTTACACCGGCAGAAAGCCCCCATGCTTCGGAAATGGCGTAGTCCATGGAAAGCGAGAGGGT
>JBDRPM010000052.1:0-11737 GCA_043827005.1 Pseudomonadota bacterium
TTTGGATGAAAACTTGTCCATATGCAAGGCGCAAGCAAAGCTGAAACCGGAGTGTACTGTAGTACATGAGGATTTCAGCTTTGCGCAGCAACGCAGCAGATGGATGAGTTTTCGTTCAAACACTATATAGGAAAAAAGCTATAAAATGAAATAGCATATTTGATGCATATTGAATTATCTGATCGGGCAGCCGGGGTCTCAATCTTCCAACCCTGATACCATTTTCCGACATCGAAAGCATACCGCATGTGCCCAGGCTGGTTAATATTAGGCGATGCAAGGTAAATTTTTATTTTTCTGATATCAGATACCCGCGTATGCCATCAATTGTATTGCCCAGATAATGGCGTTCTCTTTTTTTGATATCATCTTCAAGCTCATCAAACACGGGATGGCCGCATAAAGAATCCTTGCACATTAATTCAGCATGAAACCGCGCTTCAAGGTTGTCCGGGGACGTTTTCAGAAGTTTGCGTACCATACTTACCCATAACAATACCTGGTTTCTGGATTTTTTAATGTACTCAAAACAGCCGTTTACAAGGCCGTAATGGGCAAATGCTGTTTTCTCCGGCTCAACATCAAGTGCCAGGAGCCTGTCAAGAGACGCCAGGGCCTGATCCGGAAAAAACCGGGGAGGCATGGCCAGTCTCAGGTACAGGTTTTTACTTTTAAGCGGATACCGAATCCCTAAAGCTTCGCCGGCATATAAAATTGTGTTGTTGACAAAGGACACATGATGCACCGCATGGCCGGGCGTCATGATCACTTGAATGCCATGGGCGTTTAGCTCCGGCTCGGTTACAAAGCAATTGTCTGAAATCTTTTCCGGTTCTCCGAAAACCTGTGCCACATCACCCAGAACTTTTCTGGAGCCCTCCCAGAGTTTGGTCGGGTCGATCATATGGGCAATCCCCAATGGATGGCAATAAACCTTTGCATCCGGGAAAGCTTTCAGAACCTGAGCGGTTCCACCGGCATGATCCAGGTGAATATGCGTAAGCAGGATATAATCAATATGGGTTACGCCGTATTTCTTCAATTCTCCAATCAAATGATCAATCGTAGCGCATGGTCCCGGGTCAACAATATAGGTAAGATCTTTTGAATGCCACAGCCAGCAGCCTATAAATTTTGTGTGTCCTGGCAAATTCTGATCCAGATCAATAAGCTTTAGATTTTCCTGGCAGGTATGGATTGTTTGTTTAGTCACAAGGCACCCGCTGCTATTATTCCCGGATATTTTTTTTAAGGGCATTGATAAATCCCAAACAGGCCTGATAGGCATCGGCAACAATGGCCACATCCGCCATCTTCATCATGGGGGTCTCCGGGTTTTTGTTGATGGCAATGATGAAATCGGCCCGGCTGATGGCTGCCGTGTGCTGAATGGCTCCGCTGATACCAAAGGAAAGAAGAATTTTCGGGCGGATACTTTTCCCTGCCTGACCTACCAGGGCATCGTGGGATGCCCATTGAGAATAGACAACAGGCCGGGTGGCCCCGACTTCCGCATTCATGAGAGCGGCCAGGTCAAATAATTTTTTAAACTTTTTTTTGCTGCCCATGCCGCGGCCGCCGCAGATAACGATGCCGGCATCTTCAATGGCCTGTTTTTTCAAGGAACTTAGTCTGGACTGGATGAGCTTGACCCGGGGGGCGGGCAGGTCTTTTGGCAGGGGTATGGATATGATTTCGCCAATGGCGTTATAATCGTGTTTTAATTCCTGGAAAATCCCGGGTCGTACCGTGGCCATCTGGGGGCGCTGTCCAGGGGTAATGATTTTTGCAATCAGGTTTCCGCCAAAAGAGGGGGCAACCTGGACCAGTTGATTCCGATCATCTGTGTACAAATCGATACAATCGGCTGTTAATCCGGTTTTCTGGCGTTTGGCGATCCGGGGAGCCATTTCCCGGCCAAACTTTGTGGCCCCCACCAGCAAGGTTTCAGGCTGATAATGGTCGACCAGCCGGGACATCAGCCAGGAATAGGTTTCAATGCAATAGGTTTCAAGACCGGGGTTGTCCATGACATACACTTTTTGTGCACCATGGGCCACATACTCTGCCACATAGCCATCGGTTTTATGTCCAAAGACAATTGCACAGACTGTATGGCCGACAGGGTGCGCCAATTGTGTTGCCCTGGCCAGAATCTGAAGGGTAACCCGGTTTTGAAAATAGTTACGATAATCCCCAAACACCCATATTTCTTTTGATTGCTTCATGATGCGTTCCCGGAATCTGCAGGTTGCAGATCTTTTTTCATGGCAGAGCTGATGGTTTTGCCGTAATTTTCAAAAACCTGGTCCACGATCTGTTTGACCGGGCCTTTTAGGACAGTATTCTCTTTTGCAGATACCGGGGAATAGACATCAACGATTTGTGTGGGAGAATTGGTTATGGCATTAAATTCGTTGTTGAATCCAAGATTTTGAGCGTTCAGAATATCGATATCAGGATTCAAAAAAGCGGTTTCAATGCCGTTGAGCGGCAGGTATCTGGGTTCAAAGGCACACAGATCAATGGTTAAAAGGGCGGGCAATGTAGTTTGCAGGGTTTCACAAAATCCATCTGCATACCGTTCCGCTGTCAGGGTGTTGTCTGTAATATCGATCTGGTTGACAGAACCAATGGACGGAAGATCCAGTTGTTCGGCAAGCTGGGGTCCGACCTGGCCGGTTTCGCTGTCACTGGTCTGCACACCGCAAAGGATCAGATCAACATCCGGGCATTTTGTTTGAATACAGACGGCCAGGATATGACTGGTTAAAAATGTGTCTGCCCCGGCCATTTTAGGGTCGGTCAACAAGATGCCCTTGTCTGCACCCAATGCAATGGCCTGGTGTAAAATTTCCTGGGCCATGGGCGGGCCCATGGTTATAGCAAAAATAGATGCGGCCAGGTTTTCCTTGATCTGTAAAGCTGCTTCAAGCGCTCTTCTGCTGCCAGGGTCCATCATGCCAGGAGCCAGATCCCGTTTCAGGGTTCTGGTTTTACAATCCCAGGGCAGCTCAGACACCATGGGAACCTGTTTGATACAGACAACTATTTTTAACATAACATCCTTTTGTTAAACCGGTTGTGACAATATGGATCGTGCAATCACCATTTTCTGGATTTCACTGGTTCCTTCGTAAATCTGCGTGACTTTTGCATCCCTGTAATATCGTTCTACATCGTATTCTTTGCTGTACCCATACCCGCCATGAATCTGGACTGCCATATCAGTGACCTCTTTTGCGGTTTGGCTGCAATGCAGTTTTGCCATGGAAGCCTGGGCGGAAAATGGCTTGTTACTGTCTTTTAACGCCGCAGCCCTGTAAACCAGAAGCCGCGAGGCATCGATCTGGGTGGCCATTTGTGCCAGATAATTTTCAATGGTTTGAAATTTTGACAAGGATCGGTTGAATTGGTGTCGTTGCTTTGCATAGGACAGGGCACTTTCAAATGCAGCCTGGGCAATGCCAAGGGCCTGGGCTGCGATTCCGATCCTGCCGGTGTCAAGGGCGGTCAAGCCGATTTTAAATCCCTGGCCGGGTCGCCCCAGAAGGTTGTTTTCCGGCAGGCGGCAATTTTCAAAAAATAAAGAGGAAACCGGGTTTGCCCGCATGCCGCAAAGATCTTCCAGCTCACCCACCATAAAACCAGGGCACTCTTTTTCAACCACAAATAAGGAGGGTTTTGATTTGTGCCCAGGTTCCTGCAAATTGGCAAATACCAGCACGGTCCCGCACACACCGCCGTTGGTCACAAAGATTTTGGTGCCGTTCAGCAGATAGCCGTCAGAAGTGGGTGTGGCAAGTGTCTCCACTCCTCCGGCATCTGAGCCGGCATTGGCTTCGGTAAGACAAAAAGCACCAATGCGGTCACCGCTGGCCATGGCCGGAACCCAGCGGTTTTTTTGTTCTTCACTGCCAAAGGCAAGAATGGGATAGATGCCTACGGAGTTGTGAACAGTCACACAAAGCCCGATGGCTGCACTGACCCGGGAGAGCTCTTCAATGGCAATGGCATAGCTGATACTGTCCAGGTCGGCACCCCCATATTCTTTCGGGGTCTGGAGCCCGAAAAAATTCAAGGGCTTCATCTTCTCAATAATATCCCAGGGAAACCGGGACTCTTTGTCAAGCACAGACACATGGGGCTGGATCTCATTTTCAGCAAACTCCCGGACGGTTTTCCGGACAAGCTGATGTTTCATGCAGGGATTAAAAATCAAAAACGTATTCTCCTGAAAAAAAGCTCAGATTAATCTTCTTAAGCCAGAAGAATATCCACATTCAATTCATTGGCCAGGGTGTCCAGATCCCGGTCCAGGTCCTGTTTTGAAACAGATTCGGGAATATCCACCTGGATTTCCATTGAATACATGGCAGTGCCGCTGTTGGGCGAGTTTTTTTTCTGGGATTTTAAGGTTTCGATATTGATGTTTTTTTCGGCCAGCAATTTGCTGATGTTATACACAATACCGGCATGGTCAATCCCTTCCACGGTAATGGTATTAAAATCGTTAAAGGCTGTCATATCAGGCACATGGTAGTCCAGGGGGCGAAGAAAAATAAAAACGTCTTTTTCCATTTCAAGACGTTTGCAGTCTTTTGACAGGTTTTCCTGGAGGGTGTCACCGTGGCCGGACAGCAGCAGGATCAGGGTAAATTCATCAGCCAGTCGTCCCATATTGGAATCTTCCAGGTTACATCCGTTTTCAAAAATTATCTGGGCAATGCCGGCAACAATACCGGGGCGATTTTTCCCAAAGGCGGTCAGGATAAATTTGCGTTCAATTGATACAGTATCCCTTGAAATGTTCCCCATTGATATGTCCTCCATTGTATTGTCAGTCTGTTTAAGTTTGTATAAAAAATGGGCACTTAAAAGTCAATTTATATCTGGTTTGTTTGATCGTTATTCAAGCCCCAGGTTCTGCAGGAAATGTTTGTGTTTTTTTCGGTACAGGTCCTTATCTTCTTTTACCAGGTAAAAAAAGCGGTTGTTTTTTTCGTCAAAACATTCAAACAGACCGGTATAGTCCTCCTGATCTGATACATCGCAGATACGGGACACATCATCGTTGAAGGTGTTGCACACAACCGCCCAGTCTTCAACTGTGGCGCCCTGTTTGATGGATATTTTTTTTGATGTTTCTTCATATTCTGCCTGGACGGATTTCATGATTTGCCTCCAACTTAAGTGAGATTAAACCTGATGTTGATTGTGGGAAGAATCTTAACAAAATTGACAGGATAAAGTAAAACAAATTTAATGCTGTTCCCAAGACGAATGTTGCAAATTCTATGAATTTGGCATAAAGATTTGTAGAAAAAAATGGTGTTGTGATTGTTTTGTATGTCAGTACAGGTACAGGAGAAACTGTTTTGTGAAAAATAAGTCATGGTTATTGAGAATCGCTTTTGCGTTGGTGGCTGGTTTTGTTCTTGCCGGGTGGTATTATCTGTATCCGTCCGGGAGCCTGGATGCCAGGTTCCAGGATGGTATTCAGCGAAAACCAGTGCCTGTTGAAGTGGCTGCCATTGTCCAGGGGCCTGTTCAGTTAACGCTGACACTTACCGGCACCCTGGAAGCCAGGGCCGAGTTTGTGGCAGCGCCCAAGGTCGGCGGCAGAATTCGATCCCTGGCCGTAGATCTGTCAGACACAGTCAAAAAAGGACAGGTAATTGCCGAGCTGGACAGTGAAGAAGCCTTCCAGGCGGTTCTCCAGGCAAAGGCAGACCTTGCTGTTGCCAATGCAACCCAGATTGAGGCGCAAAGTTCCTTAAAAATAGCAATTCGGGAGTTTGAACGGGTCACACGCCTTCAAAAAAAAGGGATTGCATCAGACTCCCAGTATGATGCTGCCATGTCCAGCCAGTTGATCAAACAATCCTTGCTGGAAGTGGCAAAAGCCCAGGTCATGCGGGCCAATGCATTGCTGGAAGCCGCCAATATCCGTCTGGGATATTCCCGGGTGACGGCAGACTGGCCCGGCAGTGATGATTACCGTCTGGTGGCGGAACGGTATGTTGATGCAGGCCAGACCGTGGCAGCCAATACCCCCCTGGTTCTTATTTCCAGCCTGGAGCCGATTACCGGGATTGTCCATGTCACGGAAAAAGACTATGCCAGCCTCAGTCCGGGTCAGACGGTGTCTTTGACCACAGATGCATATCCGAAAGAAATCTTCCATGGCAAAGTGGACCGGATATCCCCGGTTTTCAACACAACCACCCGCCAGGCCAGGGCAGAGCTTACCATTGCCAATTCTGAACTCAGATTAAAGCCCGGTATGTTCATACGGGTCAGTATTGGTGTTAAAACCATTCCCAATGTCACACTTGTTCCTGAGCTGGCCATTACCTCTCAAAATGACCAGACAGGGGTGTTTGTCGTTAATGAGCCGGATCAAAAAGGATCAGGCCTGAGCGTTTCCTGGTGCCCGGTTATTGTGGGGATTATTGAAAACAGGCAGGCCCAGGTGGATGGCAGGGGATTGGCTGGCCGGGTGGTCGTCCTTGGTCAACATCTGCTGAATCACGGGGCTGCGATCAGTATTCCGGACCAAAAAACCAGTGACACCCATCCGGATATTATGGGGAATGGCAAATGAATCTGCCCGGATTCAGTGTAAAACGACCGATATTTGCCACCATGGTGACCCTGATCATTGTCATCATCGGCAGTGTGTCTCTGGAGCGCCTGAGAATTGATTATCTTCCCACCATTGAGCTGCCGACCCTGGATATCCGCACCGAGTATGACGGTGCCAGTCCCGAGGTCATGGAGCGCCTGGTCACTCAGATTTTAGAAGAGATCGTGGCCACGGTGCCGGGTGTGGAAGAGATGACCTCCCAGTCATCAGAAGGCAACAGCAACATCACGGTGCGGTTTGCCTGGGACACGGACATTGATACAGCTGCCATGGATGTGACATCAAAAATAGAAGATGAAATCAATGAGCTGCCCGATGACATCGTCCGGCCCAGAATTCGCAAGTTTGATATCGGCAGCTTCCCTGTGGTTCTGCTGGGTATCTCCAGTGACCTGGACCCTGTGGAGTTGACCCAGCTCATTGAAAATCAGATCCGGTATCGGTTTGCCCGTATACCCGGCGTGGCCCAGGTGGATGTCTGGGGCGGGTTTGACCGGGAAGTCCGCATTGAACTGGACCCGGACAAAATCAAGGCCCTGGGGCTTTCTTTTGACACGGTGATCCAGGCCATTCGCAATGCCAATCTGGAACTGCCAGCCGGCAGGATCGAGAAGGGACGGTTTGAAGTGACCCTGTCGCTGCCTTCGGAATTCACGGACCTGGATCAGATTCGCAATACTATTATTTACCGCCAGGACAGCACCATGGTTCGTCTGGGCCAGATCGCCCAGGTTAAAGACACCTTTACAAAACTTCGTCGGGTCATTCGTGTTAATGGTGAACGCGGCATTCGTGTGGCCATCCGGAAACAGGCCAATGCCAATACCGTGGAGGTTTCTAAACAGATTCTGGCAGAAATTGAATCTGCCAATCAGTTTTTCCCAAGAATCCGCATTGTTCCGGTGCTGAACCAGGGGAATTTTATTGAACGGTCCATTGCCAATGTTATCCAGTCGGTTCTCTATGGCGGTTGCCTGGCCATTGTGGTGTTGCTCTTTTTTTTAAGAAGTGTTTTAAGTACCCTGATCATTTCGTTGTCCATCCCCATTTCCATCATCGCAACCTGCACCCTTATTTATTTTGGGGGATTTACGTTAAATCTGATGAGTCTTGGCGGGCTTGCCCTGGGGGTGGGAATGATGGTGGACAGTTCCATTGTGGTGCTTGAAAATATTTATCGCCGCAGAAATGAAAACCATGAAAATCCGATTCAAGCATCTGTAAAAGGGGCCATGGAGGTGGCACCGGCCATTGTTGCCAGTACCATTACCACCCTGGTCATTTTTTTGCCTCTGATCTTTGTCAGGGGTGTGGCAGGGGTCCTTTTTCAGGAGCTGGCGTATGTGGTCATGTTCTCTTTGATCTGTTCTCTGCTGGTGGCCTTGAGTCTTGTGCCCATGCTGTCGGCCCGGTTCATGCCGGAAACCCACAGGAAAAGAGAACTTGAATCCAATTTAGCCGGCCGACTGGCTGCAAAATCCGAACGTCTGTACCAGAAATTTAACACTCAATACCGGGACTTGCTTTTGTGGGTGCTGTGTCACAGGTTTATAACCATTGTTGCAGCAATAGCAGCCCTGGCAGCCAGCCTGCTTCTTATCCCCCATATCGGTACCGAATTTATTCCGCCCAGTGACGAAGGCCAGGTCCAGGTGTCCGGTGAAATGGAAATCGGAACCCGCCTGGATCTTATTGACCGCCAGAGCCGGATTATGGAAGAGATTGTGTCAAGTGCTGTTCCGGAAGCAATCTCTTCAGTAGTCAGTGTGGGGTCCACCGGGTGGCGGCCCAATTCCATGTCCCGGTCGCAAATCACCCTTTCCCTTAAACCGGCAATGGAACGGGAACGGTCCAATACACAGATTGCAGAGGATCTTCGAAATCGTCTGGAAGGGAAGGTGCCGGCTATGAAAATAAGGACCCGGGCACCCCAGGGGCAATTTTTACTGGAACGGATTCTGGGAAGCAATGATGGTCTGACAATCGAGGTGCGTGGTTTTGAGCTGTCTATTCTGGAAGACCTGGCTCAACAGGTGTCCCAGGCCATTGAGGGGGTATCCGGGATTACCGATCTGGAAACCGACAAGCTGGCCGGTATTCCCCGCCAGGAAATCCAGATTGACCGGGACAAGATCGGGGATCTGGGCCTGAATGTCAGCGATGTGGCAAAAGCCATTGAAACGGCCGTGGCCGGGTCCAAGGCCGGTGAATTCAGGGTGGATGGCAATTCCTATAGAATTTTTGTTCAGCTCAAGGATGCAGAGCAGCGATCCATTGATGAGATCCTTGATCTGACCCTGACAACACCGGACAATCATTCGGTTCCTTTGCGAAGTTTTGTCTCCACCCGGTCCGGTATCGGCCCGATTCTGATCGAGCGCAGAAATCAGCAGCGGCGGGTGATGGTCACGGCCAATATTGCCGGCAGGGATTTAGGATCAGTGGCCCAGGAAGTACAAACCCTTCTGGATCAGATTCCCAGACCCACGGGGTATGATATTCGGGTGTCCGGTGCCTGGGAAGAACAGCAAAAATCCTTTGGCGAATTGATGGTTTCCCTGATCCTTGCCCTGGTTCTTGTGTATATGGTTCTGGCCTGTCAGTATGAATCGCTGATCAACCCGCTGGTGGTCATGATGTCTGTTCCCCTGGCCGCAGTAGGGGTGCTGGTGACCCTGTTTTTGACCCACACCACCTTGAACCTTCAATCCTATATCGGCTGTATCATGCTGGGGGGGATTGTGGTCAACAATGCCATTCTCCTGGTGGATCAGGCCAGCCAACTGGTTAAAAACGGGATGCCGGTAAAGGATGCAGTTGCCGAAGCCGGTCGCAGACGTCTTCGGCCCATCCTGATGACAACGCTGACCACCATTCTGGCCCTTTTTCCCCTGGCCCTGGGCATGGGCGAAGGTGCAGAAGCCCAGGCACCGCTGGCAAGAGCGGTCATCGGCGGGCTCACTGGCTCAACCCTGATCACCCTGGTGCTGATTCCAGCGGTTTATTCCCTTGTTCATCCCCAGGAGGTTATTAAAAAACCGTGAAAATGATCCATCTGCAAAAAGTCAGATCCGTATCCTTTATTATCATTATGGTATTGATGGCCACAGGCATAGGCTGTATCCAGCCCGATCACTGGCCGGTTTATGAAACACCGGAAAGCCGGATGGATTCGGATGAACCAATTCTTTCAAAACCGATTGAAGATTCAACTGAACCCGCTGGTTCCAAGACCATTGCCAAAGACACCATCCTCAGCCTGTCTTTGGACCAGGCACTTGTCATGGCCCTGGAATCTAATTCAGGCCTTCGGGTAGAACGATATAATCCAATACTGGCCAATCTTTCAGAACAAATGGAGCGGGGCGTGTTTGATCCAATCTTGTCTTCTGAATTCAGTTATACCAAAGAACGGACAAAGGAAAACAATGCCGGAACCTGGTCCAGGGCAGGTGAACAAACCCGGAATGTCAGTGTCGGCCTTACCCAGAAACTGCCGTCCGGAACCGATGTTCAAGCCAATGTAACACACAGCAAGGACAGCACCTATCACGACACAGAAGAACAGGAAGCAAGAATGGGCATAACCGTAACCCAAAGCCTGCTGCAGGGGTATGGGTCTGCTGTAAACCTGGCCAGTGTCCGCCAGGCCCGATTAAAGACGGCAGCATCTGTGTATGAATTGCAGGGGATTACACAAGCACTTCTGGCTGATACAGAAAGGGCTTACTGGGATCATGTCCTTGCCCTGCAGGAGATTGATATTTTTGAAAATTCCCTGGCCGTGGCCAGAAAGCAATTGTCTGAAGTGGAACAACGCATTGAAATCGGTACCCTTCCCAGGGTGGAGGCGGCACCGGCACGGGTTGAGGTTGCACTGCGGGAACAGGCCCTGATCAATGCAAAAAGCAAATTTGAAGAGAGCCGGCTGCGCCTGCTGTATTACATCCTTCAGGGAAAGGATGGAGAATATGATTGCCGGATTCTCACCACAAGCATTGCCCCATCTGATCCTGAACCCCAAGGGGCGGCAAAAGACCATCTCCAACTGGCAGACAAGTATCGCTCCGATCTCCAGGAAGCCCGGTTGCAGATAAAGCAGAACCGGCTGGAAATTGTGAAAACCCGCAATGGAATTCTTCCCCGCCTGGATCTGTTTATTACCCTGGGAAATTCCGGGTATGCAGATTCCTTTTCCCGTTCGTTCAAAGCCTTAACTGACGATACTTATGACGTGGCAGCAGGGCTTCGGTTCAGCCGGACCCTGAACAATCGGGACCTGAAGGCCCAAGACCTTGCAGCCGATATCACCCTGAAACAGACACAGCAAGCTGTGGAGAATTTAAAGCAGATCATTCAACGGGATGTAAGGATTGCCCTCAATGATCTGGATCGTATCCAACAGCAGATTGCGGCCACAAAAAAGACACGCATCCAGCAGGAAGAGTCACTTAAAGCTGAACAGGAAAGGTTTGAGGCCGGTACCAGCACAGGCCTTCTGGTGGCCCAGGCCCAGCGGGATCTGCTGGCAACCGTTATCCGGGAAGCCCAGGTGATTGTTGAATATCAAAAAGCCCTGGTAAATCTTTATCTGGCCGAAGGAAGCCTGCTGGAAAGACGCGGGGTGGACATGACGGCCTTATAGTGTTTTATCAATCACCCAAAACCCAAAGAGCCGTATTTTTTCGTGTAAAGAAAAATCAAAATTAATTATTTGACACTATGTAAAGCCTTATCCTATTCCCTTTTTTACATTAAACACATCATCAAGCCTCTTGATATGAAACCTCACATTGTTAATAAAAGTCCGGAGTTTTGAATCAGTCGTTTGGGGAAAGGACGTATAGACATAGTCTGCACCCTTACTAAAGAAATTTTCCAGTCGAAAAACAAAAATATTTTTTCCCGGAATGCTCAAGGTTACAACTGATATCTTTGACATTTGAAGGCCGGGTCGAGGTCAAGAATTGGATAATTAGTGTCAGACCGAAAACCCCGATTTCAGAATTATCCGGGTTCAGCCGACAGACAAACTCCCCACTTTTCCTGACCGCCACTGTTATAGCTGAGGTAAGGATTGCATTTCAA
>JBDRPM010000053.1:0-4668 GCA_043827005.1 Pseudomonadota bacterium
TTTCAAAGAAAACTGATTTCTATGACAAATATGCGAACAGGACTTTGCCAGATCCCAACAAACCAGACAAAACTATCACAGAAGCAGAATTATGGTGGAAACATCCTGACAGGCTTACCTATAAAGGCATTGTGTTTGAGCCCGGAAAAGATTTCCCTGGATATTACAATCTATGGCGAGGTTTTGCGGTTCAACCTGCGCCTGGCGACTGGTCTCTTTTTCAGCATCACATCTTCAACATCATAGCAAACAAAGACAATGAAATTTATCAATGGATAATATCCTGGATGGCTCGTATAGTCCAGGACCCTGGTGGTGAAAAGCCTGGCGTAGCAATTGTATTGCGTGGAGGTCAAGGCACGGGTAAAACTTCCTTCGCCAGAACATTCGGTTCCCTCTTCGGAAAACATTATCTTTATCTTTCAAACCCACAGCATCTTACAGGCCAGTTCAATCATCACCAAAGAGATGCCCTGCTCGTGTTCGTGGATGAAGGCTTTCTTGTTGATGACAAAAAAGCCGAAGGTATTTTAAAAAGCATGGTTACAGAAGACATCATCAATATAGAGAAGAAATATCATGACGTCACAACAGTAAAAAATCATATCAACTTAATTGTCGCCAGTAACAACACCTGGATAGTTCCTGCTGGTAAAGATGAGCGCCGTTTTTTTGTAGTGGATCTATCGGAAGAGCAAAAACAAAAAAAACCTTACTTCAGAGCGATTGATAATCAAATGAACAACGGTGGCCGAGAGGCCATGTTGTATGACCTGAAGTATACTTATGATTATTCACTGGTTGATTTAAGAACCATACCTGTTACAAAAGCCCAGTTTGAACAAAAAATTAGCAGTATGTGTGAGGGGCGACATGAAAATGCCATATTCTTCCCGGTTTGAAGATGTAACTTCTTCTTTTCATTTTCTTCCGGGTTATAATTTTTTTTAAACAGTTTTTCTTCATCTTCTTCCCGTTTCATTGACCATATTTTTCGTGCATAACCATATCCACATTTTTGATTTTGATATGTGGAGACTGGTTTTGAATGAAAAGAAATGAACCAAGAAAATGCAATCATTGCAATGAATTATTTACTCCCGATCCGCGAAATGTCAACAAACAGCAATATTGCAGAAAGCCTCAATGCCGAAAGGCCGGCAAGGTAGCCAGCCAGAAAAAGTGGTTGAGCAAACCCGAGAATCAGGGTTATTTTTCCGGTCCTGACAATGTCGAGCGGGTTCAAAAATGGCGACAAAAAAACCCGGGTTATAGTCGGCGCAAAAAACACCCACTGGCGTTACAAGATCACTTACCAGTACAACCTGTTGAAAATAAAGGGGATATTCCCAGACAGTCATCTTATGCGTTACAAGATCTCTTAACCGCACAACCTGCTGTAATCATAGGGTTAATATCCAGTTATATCGGTTCATCGTTACAAGATGACATAGCCAGAACCCTCCTTCGTATGGAACAATTCGGGCAGGAAATTTTATTGTTCCAAACCCAATACAAAGGAGGTACCCATGATTGTCAAAGAACCGGTTATGAAAAACAGAGTTCGTAAAATTCCCGGAAGCTTCAGCTGGATTGATCACCGGCTGGTCAGGCAGCGGTACATTGAGTCATGCACCCATGAACAATCGGCCCTGTATCTGTTTCTGGTTTGTGTGGCGGATGCCCGGGGGCTGAGCTATTACTCGGACAAATCCATCATCAGGCAGCTGAACATGGATATGGAGACCCTGTGGCAGGCCCGGTCCGGTTTGATAAAAAACAACCTGATTGCGTGGCAGGAACCGATATACCAGGTACTCAGCCTGGAGCCCCGGGTCATCCCCCGGGGTTCGGGTCAGATGATGAGCCTGGCACAAGTGTTGGCCGGTGCTGCAGGGGGTGACCGATGATTGATTATGAGACCTATACAAAGATCAGAAATTATTACACCCGGGATCATCTACGATACAGCCAGATTGCCACCAGGGTGGGTCTGGATCAGCGGACTGTGGCCATCTGGGCCAATGAAAAAAAGTATCGCCCCAGAAAAACAGCTTTGAAAAAAAGCAAACTGGACCCATTTAAGGACCAGATCATCCGGTTGCTGGAGACCCATCCATACAGCGCCAGTCAGATTTTTCAACGTATCCGGGAAGACGGGTTTGAGGGTGGCATCACCATTGTGGAAGATTATGTCAGGAAAATCCGTCCTCCCAAAACAAAGCCATTCTTGAAACTGGTATTTGCACCGGGTGAATGCGCCCAGGTGGACTGGGGGTCGTATGGTTTGGTCCGTGTCGGATCCACCTTTCGCAGATTGAGTTTTTTTGTCATGGTGCTGTGTTACTGCCGACTGATGTATCTTGAATTTACCTTGTCCCAGACCATGGAGCATTTTTTGGGATGTCATCAGAATGCGTTTCGTTTTTTTGGTGCAGTTCCCGAAAAAATAATGGTGGATAATCTCAAATCAGCTGTGTTGAAGAGAACCGTCGGATCCGGCCCTGTATTCAACCCGGGTTATCTTGATTTTGCCAGTCATTATGGATTTAATATTGTGGCCTGCAACGTGGGCAAAGGCAATGAAAAGGGCCGGGTGGAAAACGCGGTGGGGTATGTCAAAAAAAATCTGTTAAGCGGCCTGGATATAACGGATTTCAGCGTGTTGGAGCCGCTGGCGAAACAATGGCTTGATACAGTGGCAAATGTCCGGATGCATAAAGAGACCGGCAAACGTCCCATAGACATGTTCGAGGATGAAAAGCCCCATCTTCGAGGGTTGCCGGTCTCATCTTATGATATCGGCCAGACCAGCCAGGTGCGGGCATCCGTCCAATACAGGGTCAGCCTTGACGATAACCGGTACACAGTCCCCGCCCAACTGGCCGGTGTCAGGCTCACTTTGAGAAAATATCCGGATCACCTGTGCATCTACCATGAAAATACCCTGGTGGCCCGGCATGTCAGAAGCTATGACCGGAAAAAGGATGTCCAGAACGTGGATCATTCCAAAATACTGCTGGAACAGCGGAAAAAAGCGGCAGACCAAGCCATTTATATGCGATTTTTATCCCTGTCTGACAAGGCTCCGGAATATTATCAGCAGCTGGGACAGCGGCGGTTGAACCCCTTCCATCATATCCGTAAAATTGTTGCCCTCAGTGAGATTTATCCCAGAGAACAGGTTGCCCTGGCCATTGAAGATGCCATCAAATTCGATGCGTTCTCAAGTGAGTACATCACCAATATCCTGGAACAGCGATCCCGCCTGACCCATGAACCCTGCGCACTGCATGTCACCAGAAGCAGTGACCTGTTGAACTTGACCATTGATCCACCGGATCTGTCCGTTTACAAAACAGGAGGTGACCATGCATGAATTTGAAATGCACCTGGCATATCTGAAACTGCCGTATATCAGGGAAAATTATGAAGTCGCAGCAAAAGCAGCCGCCCAAAAACAATGGACCCATGTTCACTTTTTAACCGAACTGATCAAACAGGAGGCCGGGCTGCGTAAAGACAAGGCGGTCTTACGTCGAATACATCTGGCCCGGTTCCCGGTTGTAAAAACAATGGACCAGTTCAACTGGTCATGGCCCAGAAAAATCAACCGGGTTCAGATTGAAAACCTGTTCCGTCTGAAATTCATCGAAGAAAAAAGCAATGTCATCCTTATCGGGTCCGTCGGAGTGGGTAAAACCCACATCGCCACAGCATTGGGATACCAGGCCTGTCTCAAAAATCAGAATGTGTTGTTCACCTCTGCCATCGATGCTGTCAATAATCTTGTGGCAGCGCAGCGCACAGGCCAGTTGAAACAGGAGTTGAAAAAATACCTCAAGCCCTCTTTGCTTCTGCTGGACGAGCTGGGGTACCTGCCTATCGATAAAACCGGAGCAGACCTGCTGTTCCAGATTATCAGCCAGCGATATGAACAAGGATCAATCATCATCACCACAAATCGTGTGTTCAAGGACTGGCCGGCTATCTTCAACAATGACAGTACACTGACATCTGCATTACTCGACAGATTGCTGCATCATACTGAAGCAGTGGTCATCGAAGGAGACAGCTACAGAATGCGAAAAGAGAAAACTGAATAAATCTTATGGCCGGCGGATCTGAAAATGAATGGTTCGCCGGCCCTTTTTAATACACAATTTCAAACCGGGCATTTTATGACATTTTCACGCCGCCGCTAACATTTTTTGACACTTGCATCAAAATCCCTGATCACGACGGACATGCCGGACTCCAGGTCCCCGCCGCCGGCCTTCAGAACATTTTAAAATCAGCTCAATCAGTTCTTGCAATGGCAGTTCTGCCGCATTTCAAATCAAATATTTATCGGATTATTTTGGCTAACTGTAAAATTTTGTACCGGTTCAGCCACGGCTTAATGAAGCGCTAACAACTCAAAACAAGCTCCGAACAACCTTTTGATATCATAAGCCATATGCATAAGAACAGGTATGAGCAGCAAAGTGATCAAGGTGGCAAAGATCTCCCCATATGCCAGAGATACAGCAGCAGGAATAAGATACTGTGCCTGCTCAGATGTGGCAAAGATAAGAGGCATAAGGCCGCACACTGTTGTTGCAGTAGTTAAAAATATAGCTCTTAACCTGCTGGTTCCAGCCCTGACCAATGCCTCGTCAACAGAAT
>JBDRPM010000054.1:0-10019 GCA_043827005.1 Pseudomonadota bacterium
ATATCCTGATTCAGGTGATTGGTGAGATATGCGTTTTGACCACCTCCGGCATAAATGCCTGTGAGACAATCCGTACGATCCAAATCGATACCAGCATCTTCCAGAGCAGTCCAGGCCAGTTCCATGAAAATTCGATGCTGGGGATCGATGATCTGAGCCTCACGGGGTGAAATATTGAAGAAGTCGGCATCAAAATATTCAAGATCATCTATCCAGCCGCTTCTGGGGATGAAATCACGGTGTCTCCGCATACTGAGCGGTACCCCGTTTTCCTCCAGCTCTGCTTGTGTGAATTCACAGATGGATTCCACTTTGTTCTTGATATTGTGCCAATACGTTTCTTTGTCCGGGGCTCCTGGATAACGGCAGGCCATGCCGATAATGGCAATTTTCCGGGATGAAACCTCCCCGGCCCTGGCAACAGGTTCGGCAGGTATTGGTTCGGACACATCTTTTCCACTTCGACGGTCTTTGATAAATTCTGCCTGGGATTGAATGGTGCTGTATTTATACAGGTCTACCAGGGTGATGTCTGCGTCAAAAGCCTCTTTTAACATTGAAAACAGGGAAACCATTAACAAAGAATGGCCTCCAATATCAAAAAAATTATCATTATGGCCTACTTCTGAAATTCTTAAGATTTTTTTCCAGATCCCGGTGATAATATCTGTTGTATTGTTTGATATTTTTTGCTTTTTTCCCGGTTGAACAGACTCAATGGGCATTCCCGCTTCAGGCAGGGCCTTGCGATCTATTTTCCCGTTGGAATTCAAAGGGAAATCGTCCAGAAAGATAATATAAGTGGGCACCATAAAGGCAGGAAGCCGATCTTTTATAAAATCTCGCAACTTGTGTTCTGACAGTTGACAGGTGTTGGTCAATACCACATAGGCAATGAGAATTTTCTCCCCGGTCCGGTCTTCTGCCACAGTGACAATGGATTCGTTGACATGATCGTGGGACTGAATAACTGCCTCGATCTCACCTATTTCAATGCGAAATCCACGGATTTTGACCTGAAAATCAATACGGCCCATGTATTTAATCTGGCCGTCCGGCATAAATGCTGCCAAATCCCCTGTCCTGTAAATCCTCTCCCCGGGATGAAATGGATGTGGGATAAATTTTTCAAGGGTGAGGTCAGGCCGATTCAGATATTCTCTGGCAAGACCTGTACCACCCAAGCAAAATTCCCCCGGGACCCCTATGGGTACTGGCTGCAAATACTTGTCAAGGATATACCCTTCTGTTTTGGCCAACAGTTTACCAATGGTCGGGTCCTTTTCAATAGGCCCTGTCATCTTGATACCGGTTCCAACAACAGTTTCTTCTGTAGGGCCGTAAAGATTCCAAACATTTTTTACATGGCCCAGAGCAAAAATTTCATTAACCAGATCTTTTTTCAGAACATCACCAGCCATGGCAATAGTGATGACGGATTCTGGAATGCCGTTAATCTGAAGAAGACTTTTGACAGTAGAAGGTACAGCAAAAATGAATTTTATTTTTTCCTTTGACGACATAAATGGAACTGACATGGGATGATCTGCTAGAACAATGGTGCCACCAAGGGCCAGGGGAACCAGCATATCAGTCACGGATACATCAAAATTCAAAGAAACAGATGATAGTGATCCAGACAATTCTTCCCTGGTGAAAATTTTGGTGCACGAATTAATCAGTGCAGAAAGACTTTTATGTTCAATGACTACGCCCTTAGGGTTGCCGGTGGAACCGGAAGTATAAATTACATAGCAAGCATTGGACAAAGCCACGTCCCGGACCGGGGGGGTGGTCGGTTCGTTGGCAATGAATTCCATATCCAGGTCCGCACATATGATCTGGGCAGTTGCTTTGGCAATCCGCCCCTTGTTTTTGTATTGGGTCAGGATAAATTTTAAACCCGCATCTTCAGCAATATAGGCCAATCGCTCTTTGGGATATTCCGGGTCCAGAGGGACATAGGCGGCCCCGCACTTGAGTATGGCCAGCAGACAGATAATAGTCAGCGGTGTTCGGTCCATGCAAATTCCTATCAGGGTTTCTGTACGGGCGCCTTTTTTCTTTAGAAAATTGGCCATCTGGTTGGCCTGGATTTCCAGATCCTGAAAAGTGTATGCTTCATCCTGGTAATATAACGCCGGGGCATTCGGTGTCAGGCGCACCTGGTCCTCAAACCATGTATGATAGCAGGCATTTTTTTCAAACTCTTTTTGGGCTTCACCCCAGGTGGATAATAATAGATCTGTTTCTTTTGGCGTGAGCATGGACAGGTGAGATACGGACATATCCTGATCCGCTGCCATGGATTCCAAAAGGGTCAGATAATGGTGGCTCATACGCTGGATGGTCTCATGCACAAACAGGTTTTCATTGTACATCAGATGAATTAGAGCATGTTCATCCATAAAACAGGCTTCCAGAATCAGGTCGAATTCATCGGTCTGTCCCCGCAGATCTACCTGTTTCCAGACGCAGTTGCCCATATACCATTGAATCGTGCTGTCATCAGCAAGATCAATCAGAGTAAGATTTTTTTTCTGAAAGCTTTTGAGTTCAACATGGTTATACATGACCTGGGTCACAGGAGGAACACCTGGTTCCCGCACTTGCTGAAGGGTTTTACTCAGGACTGAAAAAGGATAGTCTTTATGATAAAAAGCGGAAAATGCCTGTTTGTTCATATCTTCCAGAAAGGTCGACACACTGGGACTGCCCGACAAATCCGCTTTTAATACCACAGGATTGACGCAGTACCCGGATAAATGTCTGAATTCAGGAGTCCGGCATGATACTGGTGAAGCGACCAGGATTGTATCCTGGGCTGAGTACCGATGAAGCAGAATGGAAAAAGCGGACATAAAAAAAGTATACCTGGAAATACCGGCTGCCTTAACCAGTTGGGTGATTTTTTTAAACAAAGGTTTGGGAACAGCAAAGGTCACCTGGTTCCCCCGAAAATTGGGGACTGACGGCCGGGGCAGGTCCAGGGGCAGGTTCAAAGGAGTGATGCTCTCTTTGAGTTGCCGGTCCCAATACTCAGCTAATTTTTTTTTCCTGGGGCCCTTGGTACGGGATTCACTATATCTGACAAAGGCATCGTATTCAGGTTGCTCTTTTGGTTTTGGAAGTTCACTGGTTTTAAGCAAACAGGAAAGATCTGTGAACATCATGACAATGCCGGTATAATCTGTTGCAATATGATGGACGCTGAAAAAAAGGATATGATCATCCTGTGCTTTGCTGAACAGGGTCCATCGGGAAACAGGACCGTTTTCCAGATCAAAGGCTCTATAGGACTCTTCATTTAAAACATCTTTAAGTTCTTCTTCACTCCAGCTCCTGCAGTCCACTTCTTCAAATTCCAGTGGCATATCCGGGTTGACTTTCTGGAAGAGTTCACCGTCTTCACCAGCAAAATACGTGGTTTTCATGGTGAAATGTCGCTCTATGACGGTTTGGATCGCATTTTTTAAAAACTCTGTATCTATCTCTTCTTTAATCTGCCATGCAAGATTGATATTATATGCGCAATTGCCCGGCGAGATATTGTGCACATACCACAAGGCTTTCTGGCCCAAAGTCAATGGAAAGGGAATCTCTTTATTTTCCGTTTTCAACATATTTTCCTTTTAATTTTAATATCTTGACTGCTTTCAGAAACAAGCAGAACCGATCATACTCAAAGATAGTGCCATGAGTCGCATTGGTTGTATAAAAATAATTTATTTGCAGTATTGTCAGCCTTTTGCTCTATTGCTTAGTAACAGCCATACCCTTACGGGCACAACAAAACATGAAAGAATTCAGTAAGTTTCTGTGTTCTTTCATGTAAATTTCTTTGGGCCATTTTCTATTTATAAATAAAAGGCGGCTGAGAACTTTTTTTCACAATTTGCTCTTTTTACAACCAAAAATAGGAAAATAATCACCCAAATCCAGCCCCACACCCTGGATCCTTTCTCTAATTAAAAAGACATTGAACCTCCTGAATTTTATTCAAAACATCGAAAACACCAGCATCGGCAGTTTTCAGGTTTTGATCAGTTTTTGCTTGACACGAAGATACTGATCATATACTTAAGATGACGATTTGTTAAGTTATATTAAACACAAAACCGAGGCGGTTGTCTTGTGCAAATGATTCAGGAGGGCTGTTTGAATTTGTTTTAATTGGGTGTAGCAAGACAATTGTACCGATTCTTAAATCAGCTGATAATATTTGGAATATCAAAACCATCAAATAGCTAAAAAGAGTTGCCGCCAATTTATAAGTCTTTTTTATATAAAATGCCTTGTTTTTATTGCAGTCTTTTTTGCTGTAACCGGGAACTGCTGGGCACAACCCACAGAATACGTGCTCAAAGCTGCCTTCCTTGAAAAATTTGCCAGGTTTACCGATTGGCCGGATCAGACATTTGCTTCTGATCCGGATTCTCCATTTATCATTTCAGTTATTGGTAAAAGTCCGTTCCAGGGCAGTCTTGAAGAGATTTACGAAAAAGCGCAGATCAAATCCAGACCCGTAAAAATCCGATACATCACTGAAGAGAGCCAGATTTCCGGCAGTCATATGCTTTTTATCTGTAAATCTGAAAAAAACAGCCTGGGCCGCATCATAGAATCGATTAAGGACCAGCCAGTGCTGATAATCAGTGATACAAAAGGATTTGCTGAAAAAGGAAGTCATATCAATCTGTATATTACCACAAGTGGCACCCTGCATTTTGAAATCAATCCGACTGCTGCCAAACAGGCCGGTTTAACCATACAGATTGTGCTTCTTGAGATCGCAAAGATCGTAAGAAACTAATGGAGAATTTATGATTCTGTCAAGCATACATTCAATCCGAAAACGAATCATTGCTATTATTCTGTTTATCTGCACAATTATTATTGGCACAGGGTTTATCATTACTACGGTAACAGATATCAACCGGATAAAAACCAGCCTGGCAGAACAGGCAGTTGTGGCTGCAAAACTGGTGGGCAAAAGCTGTGTTTCAGCCCTTTCATTCAACTACCCTGAAACAGCACAAAAAAATCTGACAGCATTGGAATCTTTTCCCGGTATGGTCAATGCCCGGCTCTATGACAGCAGCATCAAACTGTTTGCTGTCTATAATCAGGATGATTCTGAATTTTTCACTCCCCCGGAATCAATCAGCAGCGCCTATCTTTATAAAGACGGTTTCCTTTTCCTGAATGAACCTGTTGTCTATCAGAACACAACCTATGGCATGATTGTCCTTAAAATAAATCCACAGATTGAGCGTGCTATTTTTATAAAGGTTTTGATTGCATTTGTTCTTTCGATCTGCCTGCTCGGCGTTGCCTATTTTCTGGCAAGTGTTGCGCAGAAAATCATATCAGGACCGATTCTTGAACTGGCCAGACGCTCTGAGCAAATTTCGGAAAAAGCTGATTATAACATCAGTCTTGATCATGAAAACAAAGGCGAAATCGGCACTTTATACAACGCCTTTAACCGGATGATCAAAAGGATCCGGGACCGGGAGCAGGAAAGGGATCTTGCCCAGAATGACCTGCTTTTCAAAGAACAGGTGATCGAATCCAGCACCGGCGCTGTTGCCACAACAGACCTGCAGGGAGTTGTCACCTATTGCAACCCGGCTTTTATATCGCTGTTCGGTTACGCAGGAATCGGAAATATTGTCGGCAGCTCTTTTTCTGTTTTCTTAAAGGATAGAACGCAATTTGAAACCTTTCTGACTTCTCTGGCCAGACATAAAAACTGTGTCATCGAGACCAAGGCAAGGCATATAAATACAGACGGATTTGATGCTATCGTCTCCGGCGATACTATTTTTAACTGGAACAGACAACCGGAAAGTTTTGTTATTACAGTCTCTGATATTTCCGAACTTAGAGAAAAATCAAGGGCGCTTGAGAAAGAAAATACCCTGAGAAGCGCCCACATAAGTATTTCCGATCGTCTCTGGGGAATCCAGAACCTTGATGACCTGACAAACAGCCTGTTGATTGGTTTGAACCAGTACATTGACTTTCAGATCGGGGCTGCTTATGTCCCGGACGACACCGGCACATTTAAGCTGGTTGGCAGTTATGCTGTTTATGACGACAATGAGTCTGCTCCTTCTTTTAAACCGGGTGAAGGTATTGTCGGGCAGGCAGCGCTGGAACAAAAAGTTCTGCAGATTACCGATGTTCCTGAAACCTATTTCAAGATTGCATCCGGATCTGGCAAGGCTTTTCCCCGGCATATACTGGTTGTTCCATTTTTATATGATGAGTCGGTCATCGGCGTGATCGAACTGGCTGCGTTTAATTCATTCAGGCCCATGGCGTTTGAGATTCTTGAACGGCTTAACAGAACAGTGGCCATTGCCATTCACGCTTCCCAGAGCAATGAAAAACTTCAGGAGCTGCTGGAAAAGACCCAGACTCAGTCAGAAGAACTGCTTTCCCAGACCGAAGAAATGCTGACGCAGCAGGAAGAGCTTCAGCAAACCAATGAAGAACTTGAGGAACAGACACAACTTCTGGAAGAACAGCAGACAGATATCAAAAAGAAGAACCGGGAGCTTGAAAAATCAAGCTGGCTGGTGGAACAGAAAGCCAGAGATCTTGAAATCACAAGCCAGTATAAATCCGAGTTCATGGCCAATATGTCCCATGAGCTCAGAACTCCTTTGAACAGTATTCTGCTGTTGTCGGATGTCCTGACAAACAACAAGGAAAAAAACCTGTCTGACAAGCAGATTAATTTTGCAAAAAATATTCATTCATCTGGCTCTGATCTTCTGGCATTGATCAACAGCATTCTTGACCTGTCAAAAATTGAATCCGGGCAGATGGAACTTTTTCTGGAAGATGTTCCTCTCCTGGAATTCCAAGACATCGTAGAAAGAACATTCCGGCCGGTTGCAGAACAAAAAAAGCTTGGCTTTTCCATTACAGTGGACAAACAGCTTCCAAGGGAAATGATCACTGATAAACAAAAGACAGAACAGATATTAAAAAATCTGCTGTCCAATGCATTTAAATTCACGTCCTCAGGAAGCATATCCTTCTCCATTCACCGTCCCCGGAAAGATGACATGCAATTGCCAAAATCCCTGCTGCCCGAAACAACCATTGCCTTTACGGTGGAAGATACGGGAATCGGTATTCCAGAAGAAAAAATTGCCATTGTTTTTGAAGCCTTCAAACAAGTGGATGGTACCATCAGCCGCAAATATGGCGGAACCGGACTGGGGTTATCCATTTCAAAGGAAATCGCCAGGCTGTTGGGGGGAAGCATCTTTTTGCGCAGTCAGCCTGGGAAAGGAAGCGTATTTACGCTCTATCTGCCGGATAACCAGGACTCTGCCCTGAAAACAATCGACCACACCGATGCCGGGGTATCATCCAAGCCTGCGGTTCAGGGAAAACAAGTGCAATCGAGCCTGGTTCCTGATATTTTTGAAAACGATTCAAACTCCCTTTACGATGACCGGTTTACCATCGCCCTGGAGGACAAAAGTGTTTTGATTATTGAGGATGATCCGGGATTTACCAGAATTCTGTGCGATCATGCTCATGAACATGGATTTAAGGTTATTCTTGCCAGTGACGGAGAAGGCGGATTGCATCTGGCAGACTTTTACAGGCCATCTGCCATTATTCTTGACCTGGGTCTTCCCGGAATTGACGGCTGGTCGGTCATGGACCGTTTGAAAACCAATCTTAAGACCCGGCATATCCCGGTCCATATCATTTCTGCCCATCAGATACAGTCAAAAGCCATGAAAATGGGAGCGATCGGTTTTTTAACCAAACCGGTGAGCCTTGAAAAACTGGGAAAAGTCTTTGCCAAGTTCAAATACATCCTGAGCAAACCAATGAGCCATGTCCTTGTGATAGAAGACAATGAAGAGCAATGTCAATCCATCAAAGATATAATCGGCAGCAATGGTGTAGAGGTATCGTGTGCCTATTCAGCCGAGGAGGCCGAAACTCTTTTAAGGATCAATCCCTATGACTGTCTGATCCTGGACTTGAATCTTCCGGGTGTGTCCGGACTGGAGTTATTGTCCATTATTGAAAAAGATGAACAGCTTTGCGCCCTTCCGGTTATTGTTTATACAAACCATGCGCTGTCCCAGGAAGAGAAACAAACGCTTAAGAAATACGCCCGGAACATTATTGTTAAAAGTGTGAGTACCCCTGAAAGACTTCTGGATGAAACCACCTTGTTTCTCCATCGGGTTGAAGCCGATATGTCGGATTCCAACCGGCAGGTACTGCGGCAGCTATATGAAAAAGACTCTGTCTTCAAAGGCAAAAAAATATTGCTTGTTGACGATGATATGAGAAATGTGTTTGCACTGAACAATATCCTTGAGGAAAAAGGCCTGACCATAAAAGTAGCCAAAACAGGGGTTGAAGCCCTTTTGCGCCTGGATGAACATCCGGACATCAACATCGTCCTGATGGATATCATGATGCCAGAGATGGACGGATATGAGGCCATGAAACAGATCAGGAAGCAAAACCGGTTTGAAAAACTTCCCATTATTGCACTGACAGCCAAAGCCATGAAAGGGGACCGGATAAAATGCATTGAAGCCGGTGCAAACGATTATCTGTCAAAACCGGTGGACAGAGAAAAGTTATTGTCCATGATCCGGGTATGGCTTTATTGATACAACACTGTCGGGAGCCCTAAAAGTATCAGCCAGGATATAGAAATTGATTTGTTGTTAGAAGCCATCCGTCTCAGGTCAGGGTATGATTTCAGAGGCTATGCCAGAAATTCTTTGACAAGGAGAATTTTAAGACGACTTAAACTGGCAGGGATCGAAACCATATCCGCCATGCAGCACAAAGTGATCCATGACGATCATTTTCTGAACCTTTTGCTGCAGGATTTTTCCATCAATGTAACCCAGATGTTCAGGGATGCGTCATTCTTCAAAATCCTCAGGGAAGATGTTTTAAGAAAAATGACCCGGCTGCCTTTTATAAAAATCTGGCATGCCGGCTGTTCAACCGGGGAAGAGGTATATTCCACGGCTATTTTATTAAAAGAGATGAACCTGTTTGACAAAAGCCTGATCTATGCCACGGATTCAAACATTGAGGTTGTCGAAAAAGCAAAAAAGGGGATCTTTCCTTCTGCGCGAATGAAAGAGTATACCATCAGCTATCAGAAAGCCGGGGGAACGGAATCCTTTGCAGACTATTATGCTGCTTCCTATGATATGACCATTATAAACAAAGCCCTGAAGAAAAATATTGTTTTTGCCGATCACAATCTTGTCACGGATCACACTTTTGGAGAGATGGATATGATCATGTGCCGCAATGTCCTGATTTATTTTACCAGAGAACTGCAGGACAGGGTTTTTTCGCTTTTTATGGAAAGTCTTAAGCCGGGCGGGTTTCTGTGTCTTGGATCCAAAGAAACCATCCGGTTTTCAAAGTATGCAAACCGTTTTGAGACCTATAATAAGAAGGAAAAGATATTTGTTAAGCAATAATCACTATATTTATCTATTTTTATAGTAATTATATGGATTCAGGGTTGACATTTTCCCTGTTTATTGAGACTTTGGTAACATGAATCAAAAGGATACTTTATCCTCTGCCTGTTCTAGCTCATTTAACTAGAACAATGAGGTGACATTAAGACAGCATTGAATATGGAAAAAACAGATATCCTGATTGTTGATGACAAACCCGGCAACCTGATTGCCATGGAGGCTTTGCTTGAAGATGAGGACACAAACATTGTCAAGGCCGAATCGGGTAATGCCGCCCTGGGCTTGTTGCTTGAACATGATTTTGCCCTGGTAATTCTGGATATCCAGATGCCGGAAATGGATGGAATCGAGACGGCCAGGATCATGCGAAAGAATAAACAGACCAGTCAGATCCCGATTGTTTTTGTTACTGCCATCAACAAGGAAGAACACCATATTTTCGAAGGGTACAATGCCGGTGCTGTTGATTATATTTTCAAACCGTTTGAACCCCTTATTTTTAAATCCAAG
>JBDRPM010000055.1:0-14553 GCA_043827005.1 Pseudomonadota bacterium
GAGGCCAACAAGGCTTTTGCACATTTCAGGTGGTAAATAATATTTTGAAAGTCCTGAAAACATTCCACAGGAGGAGTTAACAATGGCTAAAGAAAAATTTGAGCGGAACAAGCCGCATGTAAACATAGGAACAATCGGTCACATTGATCATGGGAAGACCACGCTTACAGCAGCGATCACCAAACATTGCGCATTTAAAGGTCATGGAACATTTGTCCCGTTTGATGAGATTGACAAAGCACCCGAAGAAAGAGAACGTGGTATTACAATTGCCACAGCCCATGTAGAGTATGAGACAGCCAATCGTCATTATGCCCATGTGGATTGCCCGGGCCATGCGGATTACATTAAAAACATGATTACCGGTGCTGCCCAGATGGACGGCGCAATACTGGTGGTCAGTGCAGATGATGGTCCTATGCCCCAGACAAGAGAACATATCCTTCTTGCCCGTCAGGTGGGTGTGCCGTCAATCGTTGTATTTTTAAACAAATGTGACATGGTTGATGATGAAGAGCTGATCGAACTGGTTGAGATGGAGCTTCAGGAACTGCTGGACACTTATGAGTTTCCCGGAGACACCACACCCATTATTCGAGGCAGCGCATTGAAAGCCCTTGAATGCGATGATGTGGACGGCGAGGATGTTACCTGTATAGACAAACTTCTTGAAGTTCTTGACTCTTATATTGAAGAGCCTGAAAGGGATATTGCAAAACCATTTCTGATGCCCATTGAGGATGTATTCTCTATTTCAGGCCGTGGAACGGTTGTGACCGGAAGAATTGAACGTGGTATAGTTAAGACGGGTGAAGAAGTTGAGATCGTTGGTGTCCGCGACACACAAAAAACAGTATGCACCGGTGTTGAGATGTTCAGAAAACTTCTTGATGAAGGTCGGGCTGGAGATAATGTCGGTCTGTTGCTTCGCGGAACCAAACGTGACCAGGTTGAAAGAGGTCAGGTTGTGTCCAAGCCGGGTACAATCAATCCTCATACCAAGTTCAGAGCAGAGATGTATGCATTGAGCAAAGAAGAAGGTGGACGTCATACTCCGTTTTTTACCGGATACAGACCTCAGTTCTTTTTTAGAACAACTGATATTACCGGCGTATTGACCCTTGATGAGGGTGTGGAAATGATCATGCCTGGTGATAATGCAACCATAAACGTAGAGCTGATTCACCCCATTGCAATGGAAAAAGAGCTGCGGTTTGCAATCAGAGAAGGTGGACGTACCGTTGGCGCCGGTGTAATCGGTGAAATTGTAGAATAAAGTCCTAAGGAGTCTATAGTGGACAGAGTAAATATTGCTCTTGCCTGTGATGAGTGCAAGAGAAAAAATTATACAACAACCAAGAACAAGCGGAAAACTCCGGATAAAATAGAGTTTATGAAATACTGCAGGTTCTGCAACAAACATGTATTGCATAAAGAAACAAAAATTAAATAAAGCATTGATTGCAGGTCAGTAGCTCCAATTGGTAGAGCGCCAGACTCCAAATCTGGAAGTTGGGGGTTCGACTCCCTCCTGACCTGCCATCCTTTTATCATTGGGTTTTAAAATGCCGTACAGTGGATGTAATATTAAAAACGGGTTGCAAAATTAAGATAAGCTTAGGAGTTGTATGTCTCGATTACACAAAAAAATGCCTTCGGGTGAAAAGAAAAAGAAAAGCGATGGCCAGGATGTTTCTGATTCCGGTGTGGCCGTTTCCAACTCGACAACCATCGCAAGCCCGTTGAAAACAAGCCCGGAAAAAAGAATAGTGGAAACAAATGTGGGTGAGCCTGGTTTTTTTCAAAAGGCTATGGATTTTTTCAGGGAAGTTAAAGTTGAATTGAAAAAAGTAACCTGGCCCACTAAAAAACAGACCACTGGGACAACAATTGTTGTCATATTGTTTGTTTTTATTGTTTCAGCTTTTCTTGGCCTTTTCGATTTAAGCCTTTCAAAGCTTGTTCAAATTGTTCTGACATAAAACAAGGGAAGTATAATGTCTCTAAAATGGTATGTCGTACATGTGTATTCAGGTCATGAGCAGAAAGTAAAAGTGGCTCTGGAAGAAAAGATTGCTTCTTCCAAAAATCCTGAAAAATTCGGTGAGATCCTCATCCCGACTGAGAATATTGTGGAGCTGGTGGGTGGGAAGAAAAAAGAATCTTCCAGAAAATTTTATCCAGGCTATATTCTGGTCAGAATGTATCTGGATAATGAAACATGGCATATCGTGAGTTCCACTGCTAAAGTAACCGGTTTTTTAGGGGGTAAGAACAAACCGGCACCGATCAGTGACAAAGAGGCACAAAGCATTGTTGATAAAATGCAGCAGGGTAAGAACAAGCCCCAGCCTAAATATTTTTTTGAACCGGGTGATGAAGTCAGGGTTGTGGACGGGCCGTTTACCACTTTTAACGGGACGGTTGAAGATGTATCACCGGATAAAGAAAAAATTAAGGTTTTGGTCAGCATTTTTGGACGCGCAACACCTGTGGAACTGAATTTCATACAGGTTACCAAAATATAATTATGGTTAAAAGTCAAGTTTCAGGAGTTTAAAACAATGGCAAAAAAAGTAATGACACAAATAAAGCTTCAGGTTGAAGCTGCAAAAGCCAATCCATCTCCACCCATCGGGCCTGCTTTAGGACAGCACGGGGTGAATATTATGGATTTTTGTAAGGCTTTTAATGCACGGACCGCCAATGACGCAGGATCAATTATTCCGGTTGTCATCACTGTCTATACGGACAGGTCATTCAGCTTTATTACAAAAACGCCACCGGCATCCAGATTATTGCTGGCTGCAGCAAAAATTACAAAAGGGTCTGGCGAACCTAATCGGACTAAGGTTGGAAAAATTTCCATGGATCAGCTTATTGCAATTGCTGAAACTAAAAAAGAAGATTTAAACGCCTCGAATATTGATGCTGCTGTAAAAATTATTGCAGGTACAGCCAGAAGTATGGGGATAGAAGTAGTTTAACTTTAAGTAAAAGAGTGATAAAAATGCCAAAGCGGAGTAAACAACATACAGAAGCACTTAAAAAGGTCGATAGAACGGTTCAATACGATCCCAAAGATGCCTTGGAACTTGCCGTTTCTTCAAGCTATGCAAAATTTGATGAAACCGTAGACGTTGCAGTGAAGTTAGGCGTTGATCCGCGGCATGCCGATCAAATGGTGCGTGGTACTGTTGTATTGCCCAATGGGCTTGGTAAAGAAGTTAAGGTCCTGGTTTTTGCAAAAGGTGAAAAAGAGAAAGAAGCACTGGATGCAGGCGCAGATTTTATTGCGGATGACGAAACCATCAAGAAGATTCAGGATGGTTGGTTTGGATTTGATAAAGCCATTGCCACTCCGGATATGATGGGAGCGGTGGGTAAACTGGGAAGGGCTCTGGGCCCCCGTGGTTTGATGCCAAATGCAAAAACCGGAACAGTGACCTTTGAGCTTGAAAAAGCAATCAGTGAATTAAAAGCAGGAAAGATTGATTTCAGAGTGGAAAAAGCAGGTATTGTTCATGTTCCCGTTGGGAAAGTTTCTTTTGGAGCAGAAAAATTAACTGAAAATGTAAAAGCATTTTTAGAAAAATTAATGGCCTTAAGACCTGCATCAAGCAAAGGCACTTACATGAAAACGATTACAGTTTCATCAACCATGGGTCCTGGCATTAAAGTCGATCCCATGCTGATCAAATAAGTCGATTAAATAAAGAAAAACCTGTCACAGACAGTAGGTGTGCTTTTGTTAAAGTACATAATCGGATTTGCCGGCCTGCCGAGATAGAAGATATTTTTGTTTTGGTTTAGTTGGCACCTTCGCAAATGATTCAATAAATGGAAGGAGGTGTAAAAAAATTGCTGAATATTACCCAGAAAAAAGAACAGGTTCAAAGACTTGCCAAAGAGTTTTCAGAATCTGAAATTTCAATACTCGTGAGCTATTAAGGTCTTGATGTATTGAAAATGACCGAACTTCGCGAACTGCTTCGAGCAGCCGGCAGCCGGATGGAGGTTGTTAAAAACTCATTGCTGGTTAGGGCATCGGAAGGAACAGATGCGGCCTTGATGAAAGATTTTTACAAAGGGCCCAGTGCCATTGTTTTATCTGACAGTGACCCGGTTGCGCCAGCCCGTATTCTCACTGATTTTGCTAAAACAAATGAAAAACTTGAGATTAAAGCAGGTGCTCTGGCAGGAAAGCTGTTAAGCGTTGATCAGGTTATGCAACTGGCAAAAATGCCATCCAAACAAGAGCTTCTTGGCAAATTGGTCCGTACACTCAATGCAGTACCAACTTCATTTGTTACAGTTCTTTCAGGTGTTCCAAGAGCTTTTGTTAATGTGCTTAATGCACTTAAAGAGCAAAAAGAAGCAGCATAAGCAGCAAAACAATTTAAAATTAAAACTTATAAAAATATTCCATACAGATTTATTTAGGAGAAAAAAATGGCTGATATTACAAAAAATGATGTAATTGATTTTATATCTAACATGAGCGTTCTTGAGCTGTCTGAACTGGTAAAAGAATTTGAAGAAAAATTTGGTGTGTCTGCAGCAGCCCCTGTTGCCATGATGGCTGGCGCACCTGCTGGCGAAGCAGTTGAAGCTGCTGAAGAACAGACTGAGTTTAATGTTGTTCTTGAAACCATTGGTGACAAAAAAATCAATGTTATCAAAGAAGTCAGAGCCATCACAGGCTTAGGTCTTAAAGAAGCCAAAGCGCTTGTAGAAGAAGCACCCAAAGCTGTTAAAGAAGGCGTTTCCAAAGAAGAAGCCCAGAAGATCAAAGAACAGTTAGAAAGTGCTGGTGCTCAGGTATCTGTAAAATAAGATAGCGTGCGATCGTTTTTTAAACTTGCATTAAAGTTATGCGGGGGCAGGGCAATGGTGCCATGCCTCCGCTTTTACGGTTGGAAAAACTCACACTGGGAGAAATCATGACCGGGAGTCTTTTGACAAATAAGCGTGTTAGAAAAGAGTTTGGCAGCAGAAGTAAAATTATCGATATCCCTGATTTGATCGGGATGCAGAGAAATTCTTACGAGAGTTTTCTGCAAAGAGATGTCCTTCCTGAAGACAGGGAAGAAAAAGGACTTCATGCTGTGTTTAAATCTGTTTTTCCAATTAAGGATTTTACAGATACATCCTCACTGGAATATGTGTCATATTCCTTTGGTGAAGCCAAGCATTCCATGAACGAATGCACCTCAAGAGGGATGACATATGATATTCCCATAAACATTAAAGTCCGGCTGGTTGTTTATGATCACGACAAAGAAACCAATTTATCAACCATTCGAGACATTAAAGAACAGGAAATCTATTTTGGTACTATCCCCTTGATGACCCGTCGGGGTACGTTTATCATTAACGGTACCGAGCGTGCGGTTGTCAGCCAGTTGCATCGATCATCCGGTGTCTTTTTTGATCATGATAAAGGTAAAAACTATTCAACCGGCAAGATTATTTATAATGCCAGAGTTATCCCTGTCCGAGGGTCCTGGATTGACATGGAAATCGATATCAAGGATATTGTTTTTATCAGAATCGACAGACGTCGAAAATTTCCTGTGTCAATTCTCTTTAAAGCATTTGGGTATACCAGTGAAGATATTCTGGATTTCTTTTATACAAAAGAAACCATTGTTAAAAAGAAAGGGTCTTTTTTCAAGGCATTTGTTCCGGAGAATTTGAACCGCCAGCGGGCCAGTTTTGATATTAAATCGCCAAGAACAAAAGAAGTAGTGGTCAAAAAGGGGCGGTTTTTTACAAAGCGGGCAATCAAAGAACTGCTTGACGACGGACTTGATTTTATCCCGATTCTTGAAACCGAGCTGATTCATAGAGCGTTTGCCAGGAATATTGTCGATGATGACACCCAGGGAATCATTTTCAAGGCGGGTCAGTTGATCACTGAAGACAGTTTTAAACTTATCGAAGAAAAAGGACTTGATACGTTTGATATTCTTTACGTGGATCCTCGAAGTTCTGATTCCATGCGCAAAACACTTGTTTCAGACAAAATTGGAACAAAAGAAGAAGCCCTGATGGATATTTACCGGCGGCTTCGCCCCGGAAACCCGGCAACGGTGGAAGTTGCCCAGGATTTTATAGATCATCTGTTTTTTAAACAGGCCTATTATGATCTGTCCAAAGTGGGTCGTTTAAAAATGAACCACCGTTTGGGTGTGGACACCAAAATTGATGTCAAAACGTTGAGAAAAGAAGATGTTCTTCTGACAGCCTCAACCTTGATTGAGCTTAAAGATACCCAGGGTCAGGTGGATGATATCGACCATCTGGGTAACAGAAGAGTTCGTGCTGTGGGCGAGCTCCTTGAAAATCACTACCGCATCGGTCTGGTCAGAATGGAACGGGCCATCAAAGAAAAGATGTCCATGCAGGAAGTCGATGCCATGATGCCCCATGATCTGATCAATCCCAAACCGGTTTCTGCTGTAGTCAGAGAGTTTTTCGGTACTTCACAATTGTCCCAGTTCATGGATCAGACCAACCCCCTTTCCGAAACCACCCATAAAAGACGTTTGTCTGCACTGGGACCAGGCGGGTTGACTCGAGAAAGAGCAGGCTTTGAAGTCCGTGACGTTCATCCGTCCCACTATGGCAGGATTTGTCCCATTGAGACCCCTGAAGGCCCGAATATCGGGTTGATTGTTTCCCTGTGTACCTTTGCCAGGGTAAATGATTTTGGATTTATTGAAACGCCGTATCGAATTTGCAAGGATGGTAATGCATCCAAACAAATCAGACATTTGTCTGCGTTTGAAGAAAAAGAACATCCCATTGGCCAGGCCAACGCCCCCCTTGATGCAGACGGCAATTTTATGAATGCATTGGTTTCTTCACGGGTTGGCGGTGAGTTTGAAATGGTTGAGAATAAAGAAGTGGAATTCATGGATGTGTCACCCAACCAGTTGGTTTCTGTCTCTGCGTCATTGATCCCTTTTCTTGAAAATGATGATGCCAACAGGGCTTTGATGGGCTCAAACATGCAGCGCCAGGCAGTTCCTCTGATTATCAGTGAGGCACCGCTTGTGGGTACGGGTATGGAAAGTGTGGTGGCCAGAGATTCCGGCGTTACCATTGTTGCGGATTATGATGGCGTTGTCGTGGATGTGGATTCAAAACGCATTGTTGTTCAAAATGAGGACCCCCAGAGCGGGTCATTTGAAAAAGCGGTTTCCATATATAATTGTACAAAATTTACGCGTTCCAACCAGAATACCTGCTTTAACCATCGCCCCATTGTTTTTAAGGGAGATAAGGTTATAAAAGGTCAGGTTATTGCTGATGGCCCGTCCACTGAAATGGGCGAGCTGGCGCTGGGTAAAAATGTGACCGTGGCATTTATGCCATGGGATGGATACAATTATGAGGATTCTATCCTTGTCAGCGAACGTCTGGTAAAGGACGGGGTCTATACATCGGTTCATGTGGAAGAATATGAGGTTCTGGCCCGGGATACCAAACTGGGTAAGGAAGAAATAACCAGAGATATTCCCAATGTGGGCGAAGAAGCCTTAAGAAATCTGGATGAAAGTGGTATTATCCGGTTGGGAGCTGAGGTTGTTTCAGGAGACATTCTGGTGGGTAAAATTACCCCCAAAGGTGAAACCCAGCTGTCTCCGGAAGAAAAACTGCTTAGGGCTATTTTTGGTGAAAAAGCAGGCGATGTAAAAGATACATCCTTATGCGTGCCTCCGGGAGTCAAAGGCAAGGTGATTGATGCCAAGGTTTTTTCCAGAAGAGGCCTTGCCAAAGACGATCGAACCCGATTGATTGAAGACAATGAAATTGAACGTCTGGAAAAAGACAGGGATGATGAGATCAAAATAATTTCAAAAGTTGCTCAAGAAAAGGTGGAATCTATCCTTGACGGTCAAAAACTTATTGCAGGCATAGAAAAGAGTTCAAAGGTTCTGGTTAAGCCGGGTACTAAAATAAAAGCAGGTCTTTTTAAAGGTATTCCCATCAATATTCTGATTAGTATTGCGGTAAAAGATGCTGTTCTCACTGAACGGGCGCAGATGATTTTAGAAAGTGCTCAAAACCAGATTCAAAAAGCAAGAGATCACTTTAATCGTCAGGTTTCCAGGTTTGAAAAAGGGGATGACCTGCCACCGGGTGTTCTTAAGATGATTAAAATTTCAGTGGCCATGGAAAGAGTTCTGTCCGTGGGCGATAAAATGGCGGGTCGTCATGGTAACAAAGGGGTTGTATCTCGAATTTTAAGGGTTGAGGATTTGCCCTATTTTGAAGATGGCAGACCGGTTGATATGGTTCTCAATCCTTTGGGTGTTCCGTCCCGTATGAATGTCGGACAGATTCTGGAAATCCATCTGGGCCATGCGGCTTATGGTCTTGGCCAAAGAATAGACGAATTGATCAGCCAGATGAAACTGGATAAATTAAGAGAAAAAGTTCTGGAAATTTTTTCCATGACAGAGGTTCAAAAAGCCAATAATAACGGTGATGAACTGGCTGAAACAATAAAAAAAATGTCTGATAAAGAGTTGGTTGATTTTGCGTCATTGTATAAAAAAGGTGTGCATATGGCCACACCGGTCTTTGATGGCGCCAGTGAAGATGAAATCAAAAAATTGATTGCTTTGGCCGGATTTGAAAAATCGGGCCAGTGCGTGCTCTATGACGGCAGAACAGGGGAGCGGTTTGACAAAGCGGTTACTGTGGGAACCATGTATATGCTTAAACTTCATCATCTGGTGGATGATAAACTCCATGCCAGATCCATTGGCCCCTATTCTCTGGTGACCCAGCAACCGTTGGGAGGTAAAGCCCAGTTCGGTGGTCAGAGACTGGGTGAGATGGAAGTCTGGGCCATGGAAGCATATGGCGCTGCCCATGCATTGCAGGAATTTTTGACGGTTAAGTCCGATGACATGACCGGTCGAACCCGGATGTATGAAAAAATAGTAAAAGGCCAGAATGTTCTCGAACCCGGGATGCCTGAATCTTTCAGGGTACTCACAAAAGAGCTCAACAGTTTGGGTTTGGATATGAATCTTATAGAAGGAAGCAAATAAGGAGAAGACATTGGATAATATTTACGATTTCTTCGCAAAACCAAAAGATCCTAAGGTTTACACGGCCATTCAAATAAGCCTTGCGTCTTCAGACATGATCAGAGAATGGTCTCATGGTGAAATTAAAAAACCGGAAACCATTAATTACAGAACGTTCAAACCGGAACGGGATGGACTTTTCTGTGCAAAGGTGTTTGGTCCCACCAAGGATTACGAGTGTAATTGCGGGAAATACAAGCGGATGAAACATCGCGGGGTGGTCTGTGAAAAATGCGGTGTTGAAGTTATCCAGTCAAAGGTCCGCCGCGAGAGAATGGCTCATATTGAGTTGGCATCTCCGGTTTCCCACATCTGGTTTTTGAAAAGTCTTCCCAGTAAAATTGGCAATGTTTTGGATTTGACATTGAAGAATCTTGAAAAAGTGCTCTATTTTGATTCTTATATTGTCATTGACCCAAAAAACACGGGATTAAAAAAACTGCAGCTTCTTTCAGACGATCAATATTATGATGCTATAGATACATTTGGTGAAGCGTTTGAAGCCAGCATTGGTGCAGAAGCCATCTTAAAACTGCTGGGTCAGATCGATCTTCAGGCGGTTCATGATGAGCTCAAGCAAGAGATTCAGATAACCAAATCTGTGGCCAAACAACAGAAGCTGTCCAAACGCCTTAAAGTTATTACCGCTTTTTTAACATCAGGGATTGAGCCAGCCAGAATGATTCTGACGGCCTGCCCGATTTTGCCGCCGGATTTAAGACCGCTGGTTCCCCTTGAAGGTGGAAGGTTTGCTACTTCTGACCTGAATGATTTGTATCGACGGGTGCTCAACAGAAACAATCGCCTTAAACGGCTGGTTGATCTGGATGCTCCGGATATTATTGTCAGAAATGAAAAACGAATGCTCCAGGAAGCAGTTGATGTTTTGTTTGACAATGGTCGTCATGGCCGGGTGGTTACAGGCACAAACAAAAGACCGTTAAAATCCTTAAGTGATACCTTAAAAGGCAAACAGGGCCGTTTTAGACAGAACCTTCTGGGTAAACGGGTTGATTATTCAGGCCGTACCGTTATTACGGTCGGATCTGAGCTTCGACTTCACCAGTGCGGTATTCCCAAAAAGATGGCCCTGGAATTGTTCAAACCGTTTATTTATAATTATCTTGAACAAAAAGGGCTGGTGTCAACTGTCAAATCTGCCAAGAAAATGGTGGAAAGAGAAGAAACCGAAGTCTGGGATGCCCTGGAATCTGTTGTTAAAGAATATCCGGTCATGCTCAACAGGGCGCCTACGCTTCATCGGCTGGGTTTCCAGGCTTTTGAACCGGTTCTGATTGAAGGAAAGGCCATTCAGCTTCATCCACTGGTCTGTCCGGCATTCAATGCTGACTTTGACGGTGACCAGATGGCGGTTCATGTACCGTTGTCATTGGAATCGCAGCTAGAAGCCCGGATCATGATGCTGTCCACCAACAATATTTTGTCTCCTGCCAATGGCCTGCCCATTATTGTGCCGACCCAGGATATTGTACTGGGTATTTATTACATGACCCGGGCGGTAAAAAGACAAAAAGGCGAAGGCATCAGTTTCTCCAGTATTGAAGAAGTCAGACATGCGTTTGACGCCGGTCAACTGTCTTTGCATGCGCAGATTAAGGTTCGGATTGATGGTGAAAGTTATGAAACAACAACCGGACGTGTTCTTTTGTGGGAAACCATTCCGGGTGATATTCTTTTGTCTTTGAGCAGAATCAGAACTGAAAAACTTGAAGATTGTCAGGCTGCTCTTGCAGAATTGCAGGAGGGCAAAAACTTTATTCGGACATTAAATAAGTATTCTGATGATGAAATTAAAAAAAGCAAAGGTAAAACAGGCCTGTTAACTCGAAAAGAGTTTAAAAATTTATTTCAGGTTTCTGAGATTGTTGTGGAACAATTGTTCGGACTTAAAAAAGATCAGTTTACCGATGTCAGAAAAGTGGGCGAGTATTATACTATTTTTAAAATTGATAAGCGCGAGACCACTCTGCCGTTCAATCTGGTTAATAAGTTGATGGATAAAGCATCCATTGTCAATCTCATTGATTATGCCTACCGAAATATCGGTTTAAAGGAAACGGTTGTTCTGTCCGACAGGCTCAAGGATATCGGATATAAATATTCAACCCTTGGTGGTTTGTCCATCTGCATTGATGATATGATTATCCCGGATGAGAAATGGGATATTATCCGGGCGTCTGAGAAAAGTATTGAAGATATCAAGATTCAGTATTCCGAAGGGTTGATCACCCAGGGTGAAAAATATAATAAGGTTGTTGATATCTGGGCCCAGAGCGGAGATGATATTGCCAATGCCATGATGGCTGTCATGAAAAATCCACGAGGTGGAAAAGATGAAGATGATGGTTCTCCTGAAGAGATGAATGCGGTTTATATCATGGCCGACTCCGGTGCCCGTGGCAGCAAGGACCAGATGCGTCAGTTGGCTGGTATGCGTGGATTGATGGCCAAACCATCAGGTGAAATTATTGAAAATCCGATTACCGCCTGTTTCCGTGAAGGCTTGTCCGTGCTTCAGTATTTTATTTCTACCCATGGTGCCCGTAAAGGTCTGGCTGATACAGCCCTGAAAACTGCAAACTCCGGATATCTGACACGACGTCTGGCTGATGTTGGCCAGGATTGTACCATTGTCGAAACCGATTGTGGCACCATTAACGGTATTGAAGTAGAAGCCCTTTATGAAGGCGGTGAAATTATCCAGGCATTGGGTGAAAGAATCCTTGGCCGGGTGACCCAGGAAGATATTCGTGATCCGTATTCTGATGAATTTATTGTCGGGGTGGATACTGAACTCAATGAAAACCATGTAAGAGAAATCGAAAAGGCCGGAGTCCAGAAGGTCAAAATTCGTTCTGTGCTGACCTGTAATTCTAAAAACGGGGTTTGCTCGCGGTGTTATGGCCGGGACCTGGCCCATGGACAAACCGTTGAAATCGGTCAGGCCATCGGTATTGTCGCAGCACAGTCCATTGGTGAGCCAGGTACCCAGTTGACCATGAGAACCTTCCATATTGGTGGAACTGCATCCCGAAAAGTCGAGGTTGCCGAAATCAAGGCAAGAGTTGGTGGTATTTTAAAATACAATGAAGATATTCAGACGGTTATTTCTGCTGATAATCATGTGATTGTCATGAACAGAAAAGGCGGCGGTATTACCATTGTTGGGGAAGAAGGCCGGGAAAGAGCCAAAGAGACGGTGATTTACGGGGCGACCCTTCATGTTAAAGACGGACAGGTGATCGAACCCGGAGAGGTGATTGCCACCTGGGATCCTTTCACCACACCAATTCTTACTGAAGTGACAGGCAGGATCAAATTTGCCGATATCGAAGTCGGCAATACAGTTCAAGAACAGATCGATCCTGTAACCGGTAAAGTGTCCCGTACCATTATAGAAGGCCGGGACAGTGAGATTCGACCCAGGATCAGCATTAAGGATAAGGATGGCAAAGGGGTAAAGCTTCCGACTGCAAAAACACCTGCCCGGTATTATCTGCCGGTTAATGCGATTCTTACGGTGGAAGAAGACGAGCAGGTTATGGCCGGAGATGTTATTGCCAAGTTGCCAAGAGCAACCACAAAAACCAAGGATATCACTGGTGGTCTGCCGAGAGTTGCTGAACTGTTTGAAGTTCGGAAACCCAAAGATCCGGGCGTATTGACCGAGATCGACGGGTATGTGCTTGTTTCCAAAGGAACCAAGGGCCGTCAGAAAGTAACGGTTACGCCGACGGATATAGGGGAAAAGAAAGAATATTCCATTCCAAAAGGACAGCATGTCACGGTTTATGACGGTGATTATGTTAAAGCTGGAGATCCGTTGATTGCAGGGTCAGCCAATCCTCAGGATATCATGAATATCAAGGGTGAAGTGGCCCTGGCAAAATATCTGGTGGATGAGGTTCAGGAAGTCTATCGTCTCCAGGGCGTAAGAATCAATGACAAGCATATTGAGGTTGTGATCCGTCAGATGATGAGACGGGTTAAAGTGATCAGTATTGGAGATACCAATTTTATTCCCGATGAGCAGGTGGATAGAATCGTATTTGAGAATGCTAACCGTGAGGCAGTGATGAAGGGTGGTGAGCCGGCCAAAGGGGAACCTTTGATTCTGGGTATTACCAAAGCGTCTTTGTCCACTGACAGCTTTTTGTCTGCAGCCTCTTTCCAGGAGACCACCAAGGTGTTGACCCTTGCCGCAATTGAGGGCAAGTATGATCAGCTTAAAGGATTGAAGGAAAATGTGGTTATGGGTCGTATAATCCCGGCAGGTACAGGATTCCCCGGTTATTCAGAGGTTGAGGTCGCTTTTAATGAAGTGGAAGAAGTATAATTAATAATAAAAAAACTTGACAAATTTAATGGATGAACGTAAAATTATGTTTTTTGTCGTGTAAGGCAAGAGTTTAATCTTGATAAGGAGCGTTGGAAAGTTATGCCGACCATAAATCAGTTGGTTAGAAAAGGTAGAAAAAAAGCAGAAAAAAAGGTCAGCACGCCTGCTTTAAAGGGTGGACCGCAAAAACGTGGGGTTTGCACCAGAGTATACACGTCAACTCCAAAGAAACCAAACTCTGCTTTGAGAAAAGTGGCCAGGGTCCGTTTGACCACTGGGATGGAAGTTGCTGCATATATACCAGGAATGGGACATAATCTTCAGGAGCACTCTGTTGTGCTCGTTCGAGGCGGCAGGGTAAAGGATCTTCCCGGTGTTCGCTATCATATTGTCAGGGGTGCTCTTGATACCTTGGGTGTTGACGACAGAAGACAGGGTCGATCAAAATACGGAGCAAAAAGGCCGAAGTAAATTGGTTTAGATTTTAATTTAGTTATGGTGGAAAATAACATGGCAACAAAAGAGATCTCGCTCGATAATGTGACAAAAGCTGCAACACAGGAAGAAAAACTGGTTGCTAAATTTGTTAACTGCGTTATGAAAAATGGAAAAAAGAATGCTGCCCGAAAAGTGGTTAGAGATGCATTGTTAAAAGCAGAAAACAAACTGGACGATTCTGCTCTGACTTTATTCAAAAAAGTGATTGATAATATCCGGCCGACCGTTGAGGTAAAATCCAGAAGAATTGGTGGTTCAACTTACCAGGTGCCGACTGATATTAAACCCAGCAGACAGACTGCGCTTGCATTTCGATGGTTGATTAATATCAGTCGTGGACGTTCTGAAAAAGGGTTTGCAAATAAACTGGCTTCCGAGCTGATGGATGCGTATAACCAGCGCGGCGGAACAATGAAGAAAAAAGAAGATACACACAAAATGGCAGAGGCCAACAAGGCTTTTGCACATTTCAGGTGGTAAATAATATTTTGAAAGTCCTGAAAACATTCCACAGGAGGAGTTAACAATGGCTAAAGAAAAATTTGAGCGGAACAAGCCGCATGTAAACATAGGAACAATCGGTCA
>JBDRPM010000056.1:0-5334 GCA_043827005.1 Pseudomonadota bacterium
TATTATTTATTGGAATATATGGCTGCCCGAGTTAAGTTAATTAAGCTTAAATCGTATCGGAATCATCACCCAGGTTTCGATGGCCTGGTCATTGTTTTTTCGAGGCTCAAACAACCATTTTTTTACAGTTTTTATCGCCTGGTGATCAAGGATCGCATACCCTGCTGATTTATGAATTTTTATTTCAGATACCTGTCCGTCAATCGATATAAGCACTTTCAATTCCACCAATCCCTCATACCCTTTTTTTCTGGCTCTTTCAGGATATTGGGGCAGGGGGTTGGTTTTAAACTCCGGGTCGGTGATCTTTATTATTTCTATTGATTCTTTTTGCGTTTCGCTGGCTGTTATGATCTGTTTTTGGGTCTTTACCGCTTGGCTTGGTTGGGGTTGGTGCAGGGGTTGATCAAGTTCTGGTTTTACTTCTGGTTCCGGTGTTGAGTGATCCGGTTTTTCCTGATCTGGCAGAAAAGGTTCAGGCTGTGTTTCTGCGGGTAATGCTTTTACGGGTAGAATTTTTTTGGGGGGGGCCGGGACTTTTACGGATAGCTTTGGGGACTCTTTTTTTTCTGTCTTTTGGGTTTTCATTATTGATTTGGGTTTTGGGATAGGCCGGACCTTTTTTTTAATTTTGGGGGGGGTCGGTTCCAAAGCCTTATCGCTCATTGTAATCGTGACTGATATTGCCTGGGGCCTGCTGGGTTCAGGTTGTTTGATCAACAGTGATGGTAAGGTTGAAAAGATTGACAAATGGACAGATACAGCAATTAATAATGCCAGAGACGCTCTTATATGGGCAGCTGATATCAAGGGTTATTCTGCCCCGGCATTCTTGATATCATCCTGTAATTGGGCCTGAAGAGAAATTTGTGACAGCCCGGCCATTTTGATCTGGTCAAGGACAAGGAACAGGTGCTGATAGGAAATATTTTTATGGGCAAACAAGAGAATTCCGGGATTTTTCTGCTCCTGGGTGCTTTGTTTGAGAATGGATGCAAGATCTTCAAGGGGCACCTGTTGTTTGTCCACAAAGATCTGGTTGTTCTCCTTGACTGTAACAGACAATACAGAGGTCTTATCGGATTTGGCAAGGGATGAAATCGGCAACTTGACCGGCAAGCCGTGATGGACAGACATGGACAGCATGGAATAGATAAAGACAACCAATAATAAAAAAATGATATCCATCAAGGGCAAGAGTTCGATCCTTGCCTTCCGGACAGGTGGCAGACTAAGCTTCATGGTCTTCCTCTGAGCATGAGAGTCTTCTGTCCTGATCAATTTCAAAGCTGGTGGTATATTTTTCTATGATCTGGGCAGCTCTCTGGATACGGGTGTTAAAATAATTATACGGAAAAACGGTCATGATGGCTATGGCAAGACCTGAGGCTGTTGTGATAAGGGCCTTGGCAATCCCGCCTGTGACCGCCTGAGGGTTGTCGATTCCTGATGTGCCCAGCATGTCAAAGGTCTCAATAATTCCCACAACAGTTCCCAATATACCCAACAACGGAGCAATGGTGATAATGGTATCCAGTATGTCCATAAAGCGCTGCATGGAAAAAATCTCATCCGCTGCCGCAAGTTCCATTGCCTTTATGGGAGAATACTGCCGGTGCATGACCCCGCTTAACAATATTCGGGCAACATAGCTTTTTGAACCGGCGGTTACGCGTTGAACCCCATCCCAATCCTCTTTGAGGCAAAGGTCAAACACCTGCTCCACCACCTTTCTGTTTCGTTTCATGCCCACTCCGATCCAGAACAGTGACCGCTCTATGATAACTGTAAGAGAAATGATGGAACATAATAAAAGCGGGAACATCAGCACGCCGCCACTATAAAATATTTTTTCCATATAATTTTGTCTCCTGTGTTGTTTTTTGCCTGGACGTAAAAACAGCCGGTCTGGCTGTTACGGGATGTTTCATCACCAGGACATCGGTGTGGTATACCTGCTGAATGATTTCTTGTGTCATTACTGCTTCAGGTGTCCCTTGAGCCAATACGGTTCGGGATTTGGCATCTATCATGACCAGGGTGTCAGAATATTCACTTGCCATGTTTAGGTCGTGAAGGACGATTACAACACTAATGTTTAAGCATTCTTTAAGGGTGTGAATCAAATCCAGAATCTTTTTTTGGTGACCGATATCCAGGTGAGCCGTGGGTTCGTCCAGCAGCAAAAGCATGGGTTCCTGGACCAGAGCCCTTGCAATGGATACCAATTGTCTTTCTCCGCCGCTGATCTGGTTGAACGGCACCTCTTTTAATTCAAATGTATCGGTGAGTTCCAGATATTTGTCTACCATATCCCGGTCTTTTTGGGTTTCAAAAAATTGAAATGGCTTGAAAAATGGAAGTCTTCCCATCATGACATATTCTTCAACCGTCATGTGGGCGGCCTGCTCAAACTGCATGACCACGGCAATTTTCCGGGACCGGTCTTTTAGCGGAATATTCTGTGTATTCCGGTTCTGGAGAAGGATCTGACCGCTCATGGGGGGTAGGGCACCGGCAATGGTTTTTAAGAGTGTGGTTTTCCCTGAGCCATTGGGGCCAAGGATACTGACTATTTTTGTCCGATTTGCTTTAAAACTGATATTGTCCAGGATTTTGGTCTGACCGTATCCGGTACAAAGGCTATTCAGTTCCAGGATGGTTTCGGTCATAGTCTCACCTGCTTTTTGCCCAGGACATAAATAAACACAATCCCCCCGATGATGCCGGTGATCACGCCCACTGGGAGTTCCAGGGGGGATATGATGATCCGGGCAAACAGATCACACAAGATGAGAAAGACAGCCCCTCCCAGAAAAGAACTGATGACCAGTATTCGATAATCTGCACCAATCACCAATCGCATGAAGTGCGGCACAATCAGACCCACAAACATGATAATGCCGGCTACAGAAACGCTTAATCCCGTGAGCATGGATGCAGTGATGAAAAGGATTTTTTGGGTCCGGGTTGTATTCACGCCTAGGAAGGTGGCCTGTTCTTCTCCCAGGGCCAGGGCATTCAGGCTGTGGCAATGAAAAAGAGAAATGACAAGACCCAATAGGGCACCGATGCTCACAATGGTGATCAATGTCAGGTTCGGCTCGTCCAGAGATCCCATAATCCAGAAAATGATATTGTGAAGGTCATCACTTTTGGAAACCGCCATCAAGAGCATGACAAGCGATGAGGAGACAAAGCTGATCATTACCCCGGTTAAGAGCATGCTGTGCTGTTTTAAGGCACCGCTTTCAAGACTTAACACATAGACAGCAAAAATCACCAGCCCTGCACCCATGAATCCGGAAAGCGGATAGGCCACAACCCCTATCCTGGCATGAAGGCCAAAGATAATGGTCAGACAGACGCCCAAAGAAGCCCCTCCGGAAATACCCAGGGTATAGGGTTCAACAAGGGGATTTCGAAACATACCCTGGAGCAGGGTACCGGCCAGGCCCAGGGAACCGCCTACAGCAATGGCAATAATGATCCTGGGCAGTCGGATACCCATTAGAATATGGTAGGATGCGGTCTCTTTCTGGTTCATGATAATATCGATAATATCGGTAATGGGGATCTGACTGCTGCCAAAGGCCAATGCCAGAAAACTGACCAATAGTAAAGACATGATCAGAAGGATTAAGACAATAATCCATTGTCTGATTTTTTTGTTCATCATAAATTCTTTCCCAAAACCGGATGAATCAGGCGGAAAAATTCCAGCAACCCGTTTGAAAACTTTTCCGGGGTGGGGCTGCAAACCATATCAGGATCCAATATATGAATCTCTTTGTTTTTGACTGCTTTTAAAAATTTAAACCGCTGCCAGGATGATTTTTCATTGGCCCCGTCCTTTTTTGATGATCCCATGGTGGCAATAAAGATGACATCCGGGTCCTGCTCCAATACCTTTTCCCGGCTGTAAACGCCGTCATTTGCTTGTGAGACAATATTAATCCCCCCGGCAAATTCGATATATTCGTTGATAAAGGTATCCTTTGCTGCGGTTTTGAGCGGCTTGATACCGATTTGAATAAAGACCCTTCTTTTTGGGCCAGCCAAGGCTTTTGATTTGATCTGGCTGACCTGTTCCCGGGCATGGCTGACAACCGCAAGGGCCTTTTCTTGCTTTCCGATCAGATTGCCAAGATCGATCAAGCGTTGACAGATGTCATCAAACGTCCTCGGCGTTGGCAAGCGCAGAACGGTCAGGCCCTGTTTGCTTAACGCATCAATCTGTTTCTGGCTGGTCAAGGCATTGGCCAGCACCAGGTCCGGTTCCAGACTGATGATTTTTTCAACATTCATCTGCATGACCGTGCCAATGACCTGTTTGGGCGCAGAATCGTCAGGAAGCTTGCAATAACTTGTTACGGCCACCAGTTTATCCTCTGCGTTAAGAAGATAAATCATGTCCGTGATGAACGGTCCCAGGGACACAATTTTTTCCGGCACAGGATTCGCGGCAATGGATGGTCTTGTCATTAAGCATATCCATAGCATTAGGATCAGGGCCTGACTGAATCTGTTTTGAAAATTAATCATATTATTTATTTGTTCCTGTAATGGACGCCATTTAAAAGGGCATTGAGTCCAATCGAGATAACATGGGGCAGGTCTTTTTTAACCATGGGCGTGAGTTCATCCACATGACATCCACAGATGTCTGCTGCAATGTCCCGGGAGAACGCCTCAAAAGCAGATAAATCTTTTATCAACCCCTTTTGATAATCATCACTGATGGACAGAGCTATTTGAATAAATCCGGCATATTTTGGGTCAAGCAGAAGCGCTTCCACCTCCCCTGCAAACAATGACTTTCCCTGCCTGCAATCACAATCTTTTTCTGAAGCAATCACCTCATATAGGGAGATCCCTCTTTCTTTCAGACGTAAAAAAATATTGCGTTCTTCATCCAAACCGTTCTGCTTGAGTACTGCTTCTTTTACCCCGTCATACACCACCCGGGCCATCATCTCCCCGAGCTTGGTATGGCCGCCGGTATGGTCCAGCAAGGGTCCGATCCCTTCCAGCACAAGGACATTGTCCGTGCCTGTGCCTGTTGCCCTGAAGGCCCCGTCATCATAACTTGTTCGGATGTCCATATCAAGCAGTGCGGCTGTTTTTGCCTCGGTGGCGGTGATGATGGCACGGGACATGGCACGGGGGGACAGCTGCATATTGGTCACAAGAATGATATTGATGGTTCCGGGTTCATAATATTGTCCCTCACTTCTGCTCATGCGCATGGCATTGGATTGAACCCCTGCCGTGACAAAGGCACCCACTTTAAGATCCTTGAACCGGGTTGTTTTGACTGCCAGATGATCCATG
>JBDRPM010000057.1:0-2335 GCA_043827005.1 Pseudomonadota bacterium
AGGTTGAGATGACCTCAAAGGTCTTTTCCAGAAGATCGCCAGCTTTTTTAAATGCCTGCTCAGACAATCCCAGGCCACCGGGCACTCCGTCATAAATAAAAACAGCGGCTTTGTTCACCTGGGGATGAAACGGAATGGAAATTCCTCCGATATCATTTCTGTCGGTCATAACCATGAGCGGCATGATACCAATGGCTGCATGCTCCAAGGCATGGATGCCGCCCATAAAATGCATGCGGTTGATTTCAATCGCATTTCTGATTTCATCAGAAATTTCTATCCAGAGTCCCGTGGTTTCAAACTTTAGCCTGGGCAAATCCAGGGGGACAATCCCAATGGATTTCTGGTTGGACACCAGTCGGCGATCAAATCCTGTGACCTGTTCGGTTATTTTTAATACGCCGAATCCCACCCGTGTACCGTTTATCCAGGTGGATTCTTTGTGTTCAATAATGGTGGTGTGCTTTGAAGATCTGGCCCTGGTGAAATAGACCACCTCTTCTCTTCGGGCTTCAATAATGCCTTGTTCATGATCAAACCGGGAAATCACATATGTCTTGCCCATGTGAAGGTAGACGGCCCCTTCATGGGTTTCAAAAAAAGACCGGTGACGGTCGATATCACCGATATTCTGCTTGGTTTGTTCTAAAAAAATGGGCAGACTGTTACCCGTACCTCTCAGACTCACATCCCTATGGGGGGACTTTCTGGCGGCAAACCAGAGATCGCCCTGAACTGTTCTCAACAGTTTCCCGGAATGTTCAAGTGCTTTAACTGCTGCTTGAACTCCTGGATCATCCATAAAGCGCTCCTTTCGCACCAGGCTCAGTTCAGCAGCCGCACATTCCAGGTGCTGTTTGAGGATCACGGGATTATCCGGATTGATCATGGCGGTTTCCGGCGGCATGTTGAAAAACACATCCGGGTGATTCATAAAATACTGATCCAGGGCATCTTCATGGGCGATCAGAATCAAGGCTGAATCCTGGCCATCTCTTCCCACTCGCCCTGCTCTCTGCCAGGTGGACATGATGGTGCCGGGGTATCCCACCAGCACGCAGATATCCAGATTCCCGATATCAATCCCCAGTTCCAGGGCACTGGTAGAAACCACGGCCAAAAGCTCGCCTGATGATAATTTTTTTTCAATCTCCCGCCGTTCTTCGGGCAGAAACCCTGCCCGGTAGGCAGAAATTTTGTGGCTGAAGCCCCTGGCCTTCTGGGATGCCCAGATGGCGATCAATTCTGTAATTTTTCTGGATTGAGTATAGACAATGGTTCTTAAATTCCGATGCACTGCAGAATGGATCAGGGCGATGGCGGTTTGTGCAGCACCTTCCATACCCCGCATCAACAAAACCTCTTTTTTACCAGTGGGAGACCCGGAAGTTTTTACCACCTGAACATCCAGACCGGTCAGTTTATGCGCCAACGGCCCCGGGTTGGCAATGGTGGCGGAACAAAAGATGAAAACCGGTTGTGAACCATACAACCGGCAGATCCGCTGAAGCCGCCGGAACACCCAGGCCATGTTCGAGCCCATGACTCCCCGGTAGGTATGGACCTCATCTATAATCACATATTTTAACCCCTTGAAATAATCCTCCCAGAGTCGGTGGTGAGCCAGCATGGCCAGGTGGAGCATTTCCGGATTTGATAATAAAATATGGGGAGGGGCTTTTCTGATTTTTGTTTTCTGATAAGAAGAAATATCACCGTCATAGACCGCTGCCTTCAATTGAGGGCGTGTCACATCAAGTGTCCCCGCACAGCGCAGCAACTGCTGAACCGTTTCCAGCTGATCCCGGGCAAGGGCCTTGAGGGGGAAAAGATAGAGTGCGTGGGCGCCTGGGTCATCCATGAGCGCATCGATCACCGGCAGGTTGTAAATCAGGCTCTTGCCACTGGCCGTAGGCGTTGCAATGACAGTATGAATGCCCTTCTGGATCATTTCAATGGCAATTTTCTGATGGGAATACAGGTGTTCAATGCCCAGGGCATTTAAAAGGGAAGCTAAATTATTTTTCAATTGGACCGGGGTAGTGGCAAAAACAGCCGAGGTGGGCTCAAGAGATTTATGACAGACAATATCCCCGGAAAACCTTTTATAGTTTTTCAGGGATTGAATGTACTCGTCTAACATCAGAGTTCACAACTCACAAAATACTCTTTCCCATGGTGGACAGCGTCAATTCCACTGCCTGTTTTCCCACGGTATAAATTGATTCACAAACAATAGTGATCTCTTTTAAGACAGGAACCTGCTTTTTGTCAACCAAAGTATAAAAAATTATTAAGAAATCGAAATATGAACCCAGCCAACCCTCTTTTTAAA
>JBDRPM010000058.1:0-42028 GCA_043827005.1 Pseudomonadota bacterium
TGTTGCAGAACATCTCCTGTTCAGTTATGGATTTCTTTTTTTTTGAAGACTGGACTGTAATATTCACAGACCCTGTGTAGGGACAGATCTCCAGAAATGCCATTTTTTTTGTCAGCTCATCGACCATGGCCTTTATTTGACTTGAACCTACGCTGCCATCCTTTGTCTCATGGCTTATGAAAATATCATCTTTATCTGTCTGCCGGTTTTTGAACAAAAGATTGATGATGGTTGTTTTGCCGACTCCGATGATTTTTATAATGATATAGTAATGGCTGTTCACCGCTTTCAGGATATGCTCCCGATGTCCGGCCTGATCTCTGTCAAGGATTTTTTGCCGCTCATCGTGGCCTTCTAAAAAAGTATCATCCTCCCAGTAATGCCCGAGAAGCTCTTTATCATGTTCTTTTTGCAAGAGTGTGCGGATATCTGTCTGGGTCATGATGGATGCACAAGGGAATGTCTTTAACAGGCTGTTTTTCACCAGTATCTCAAGATCAGCCATCATTTTTTCTCCGCCTGTATGGTTGTTTGCCTCATGCAGGACAGTATGAATAGAGATATACGGAATGGTATATGCCCAGATTGGGTTTGTTATCAGCAGGAGGACCATGGTCAGTGTTAAAAAAATGGTTTTCATTGGGTCACAACCTTGCAATCTGGAAAATCTTTGATTATCTGCGTTATTTCTGTAGCGCTGATACGGGTTTTGGCAATGCTCAGCTCTTTTAGCGATTTAAGATTTTTTAACACCGGAAGGATTGAAGAGATGGGGTTGGCATCCACATAAAGTTGGGTCAATGACAATAGCCGGTCCATGGAACCAGGAAGGGCAGTCAAATGATTATTGAACAACGCAAGGGTTGTCAGCCCTGGAAAAAGACCGACTGAATCCGGAAGACTTGAAAGTTTTTTTTGAAAGTTTATGACATACAGTTCGGTTAAGGGCAGGTGTCTTGCTTTGTTGAAAATGGTGGAGAGCTCAACCAACAGGGTTTCCTGCCCCCCGGCTCCCATTAAAATAAGGATTTGAATCGATTTGAAATTCTCCAGTTGGTCAATCATCAAGGAGGCCTGGGGAAGGGAAAAATCGATCATCAGAATGGTTAAATCCTGAATAAGGGATGGATTTTTGATTACAGGGGTTCGATCCTCTTCATAGGTTTTCACGATCTGTTCACGGAGGTCTTTTGCCAGGTCAATGCCAGCGCCTTTCCCCTTTTCGGCTGACGCTTGAACGTGTTCCAGCACGGTTGCCCGGTTGATGGCAGGGTCATCCACCGCTTCAGAAGAAGGGCGGGCAATGCCCCCGGCTTTAACCGCTTTCTGGTTCAGACGGATTTTTTCAAGCTGCCGGGTCAGCGTCTGGATTTTTTCATTGGCCTCTTTTACCGATTTTGAGTTATTCCAGTCGGTATTGCGGCGGATCTTCATCATTTCCGAGCGGATGGTGCCGGGGTCAGACGGCAGATCTTCTGCAAGGGTAGGGCCTGTTACAAATAGGGCCATGGCCATAAAACAATACACTATCCGCATCAAAATTTTCACACGGTCTCCGGGTCAGCGCCCCAGGGCGCCATCGCAAGGGTCGGGAACAAATGGCCCAGCCGTCAGGTCATATTGATAGGCCCACAAAAGTTTATGGATATAATCTTGAACCAGTCCAAACCCGGCCATGTCAAATTGTTCCGGCAAAACCACAGCACCAGACTGTATATTCTGGATCTGTGCCTGGGTTTTTTCCATCTGCTCAGCATCGGGCAGAGCGGCAATGATTCCGGTGCGCAAATCGTTGAGCGCAGCCAGAAATATTGGGGACAGGGTGGTGCAGTATTTTTCCCGGGCCATATGAATTTTGTTTTTCTGACCATTCAACGCTTTGCAGCTTGCCTGGTTGCCTTGCATTTTTGCCAGAAGCGTTTCCTCTTCCTGAATCTTTTTCATGAGCTGTTTTCCTAAAGGGTCATCCTCAAATTCCTTTATTTTTCGTTCATATTTGTTCAAAGGGGCCTGTATTTTTTCAGCCAGGGTTACCATCTTCTGGGCCAGCTCTGCTGTTTTCATGGCATTTTTCTGATCCTGCACGGCTTTTTCCGGACTCATGGCGTTATCGGCCTGCATCTGGCCCATAAATGCTTTTCCCCAGCCCTGCTGACCCTCTTTGCTGGTTGTCTTCAGTTTTTTCAATTCTTCAGGTGTCACGCCAAACTGCTGCTCCATCATCTTTGCAGCCATTTTTTTCTTTTCTTCCCGGGTCATTTTTTTTATTGCAGCTCCATCCACACCCGGGTCACCGGGCTGACTCATTCTGGAGTTCTGCATTTTTTTGCTGTTTAGATTTTCAGCCTCTTTGAGCATGTTTTTGCGCTCTTCCACTTCCTGACTCAGCCTGTCAGAGACCTCGGTTATCTTGTCCTTGAAGTCCCGGTCGCCCTGGCCATTGACAAAGCAGCCGCTTGCGGGAACATCCGGCAGTTCAGACAGGTATGAAATCGGAAGGCCGGCCTGGCAGACAGACACGAAAATGAAGACAAGCATCAGCGACAACAGATATTTAGACAACTTTAAAATGATCATAAGATACCTTTTATTTTGTTTTATCCATTGGTATGGATTATTTTTTTGTAATCAGTTTTGCCAGATCCTTTATGGACAGCGAATTTTTCACCAGATCAGCATAATTGGGATGGCTGTTGTGTCTTAAAAATTCAGCATCTGCATTTTTTTGGTCATCTGCAGTTTTATTGCCCAGGCCAAACTCACTGAAACCGATGATGGTGATAAACTGAACCGCAGAAGGCGGTAATGTTCTGTCCCAGTAATCCGGGTTAAACCGCATGATCTGCAACCCATCATTTTTACCGTTCACCCGCAGTATGCCATCATCACTTTGATTAAACGCCGGGGCATTTAACTCGTCCTGACCCATTTTATCCACCAGGGGTTTTATAAAATCATACAGCATTTTATTGTCCTGGCCTGTGTTGTAAAATTTGAGCTTGGCCTCCACCACTTCCCTGACCGTTACCGGCAGCCAATATGGGGGCCGGTCGGGATTAAAAACCACCAGACTGCCGCAGGTGCGCTCTTCACAGTCATAGTAATCAACACCTGGCGCAATCTGCTGGACCATGGGGAAAACAACAAAGAGCTGTTGTAAAAAAGAGCCTTTCTCCCCGTCTTTCAGGTTACCGCCATGGCCTGCCTGGGTATTGTTGATGTCAAGCGCCCAGGATGGGGGTTCAACCGTCCATTTGCCTGCTTTCCCGTTTTCTTTGAGGAACAGTTGAAAATCAAATCTGAGTTCACCTCTGATGCCATAATTGCCGGCAATCTTTTTATACTCATCATCCCACTGACCGAACAAGATGGCTGAAAGATCAAACCCTTTATTGGATTTCATGACAGGTATGGTTTGATGAAAATAATCCGACACGATTTTTACGGCATTACCAAATGCAGCATATTCCGCACCTTTTGATTTGATATTGTTGTAAAAAGAATAGGTTCCCGGTTTTTCAGTCATATATTGTGGCTGGGCCAAAAGCCATTGCGGTGCCAGCAGGACAACCGCAGACAGGGTCAAAAAAATCTGTTTGAGTTTCATCATTTTATTGGGCAACCAGCTCAACCCTGCGGTTTTTGGCTCGCCCTTCCTCGCTTTTATTGGAAGCCACAGGCGCTGTGGGGCCATCGCCAAAGGGCGTAAGCCGGGATGCGGCAATGCCGTGTTTGGTGATCAGGGTATTCACCACCGAGGCTGCCCTGTCCTGGGACAGTTTGATATTATGGGCAAACTGGCCGACAGTGTCGGTATGGCCCACCACATAGACTTTCAGATTTGCATCTGCCTTGAGCATCGTGACGATCTGGGCCAGGGCTGGTTCAGATTCCGGCTTAAGGTCGGCCTTGCCGGTATCAAAATAGATGCCGTGTACGACAACCCGTCCGGTTTGGCTGATGCTGTTTGCCAGGGCATCGGCATTGGCCGTCACATCCTGTTTCATGAGCTGTTTTTCAACCACATGGACATTGTACATCCCATTGTTTGCACCAGATACCTCGGCCCAGATTTCCTTGTCTGCCTTGATGACCCGGACAATGGAATACTCGGTCCCGCCATCTTCAAAAGCATAGACCTCCTCTCCACCGATGGCTTTGGCTGCATTGACATAATTGCGGGTGATCTGAAGACCGCTGGGAAGAGTAATGCCGTCATTGGCATAATAGATCACAAGGGTGTCATAGCCTTCCACTTTCTGAGTTTTGTTCGGCCCCACTGAAAATTCATATCGGGCAAACGAATTGACTTCATATCCGTAAATATGAAAGCCGGGCATGCGGGAAAAAAGAGCAGGGTCCTTGCTGCCTGGACTGTCATTGGGATCGCTGGCAGCAAATGCTGACGGCAGCAGGTTCAGGCACAGGATCAAAAATAAAACGGTCACAATACAGAATCGCATGGAGGGCTCCTTTTTAATTAATTTCATGTCGGGTAGATTGATATATGGGCAGGAATACACTGGCACAGGGTGCTATACAATGATGTCCTCTTTTTCTGCAGCATGGAAAATCTCCAAAAGGCCGATGATTTCCGGATATTAGGATCAAAATTGTTTGTTTGTCAACTGGGTGTATGATATTTCGTCCCGCCATCTAACCCGGAAATATTCGGGTTGATACCCTTTCTTTGCTTTGTATTTGAGTTAATGGTAAAAGAGAATGTCTGGAAATAAGAAATTTAAAAAAGGCAGACAGATCAGATGGAGGCCGGACCATGGCCCTTTATATGAAAGAATAGATCAACTTATTGGATTCTTTCATGTTCTGTTGTGGGCAGGCCAAGGTAAAATACCAGGGCGGACCATGGCCCTTAGTGAGTGGACCAGGCCAAAACAAGGATTGGAAAACAGGATGGATAATATCAAACGATATACAGATTATAACAGTTACTTGAGAAAAAAATTTGGTCAGCGGGTGCAAAAAATTGCACTGGATGCTGGTTTGTCCTGTCCCAACCGGGATGGGAAATTGTCTGATCAGGGGTGTATTTACTGCAATTCAAAAGGGTCTGGATCAGGGCTCTGGCATCAGGGGATATCCATTAAAGATCAGATTGAGGCCAAAAAGATCGGGGCCATTAAAAAATATAAAGCCAAAAAATTTTTGGCTTATTTTCAATCCTATTCCAACACCTATGCATCGTGCGAACACTTAAAGCAGATGTATGACCAGGCCCTGTCCTGTGAGGGCATGGTGGGCATGGCCATTGGCACCCGGCCGGACTGTATTGATGCTGCCAAGCTGGATTTGATTGAATCCTATACAGATCAATATCTTGTCTGGCTGGAATACGGGCTTCAATCGGTTCATGACCGCACCTTGAAGCTGATCAACCGTCAGCATACGTATCAGGATTTTGATGCAGCGGTTCGATTGACTTTGGGCAGAAGGATCAATATCTGTACCCACGTGATTCTAGGACTTCCGGGCGAAAACCGGCAGATGATGCTTGACAGTGCAAGGATTCTGGCAGACAGCGGTATAAATGGTATTAAACTTCATCTGCTGTATGTGGTTAAGGGCACCCAGCTGGACAAAATGTGGCAACAGGGTGAGTATGTTCCCATGGAACAGGACGCATATGTGGAAACGGTGTGTGATTTTTTAGAACTGCTGCCGCCTGAAATGATTATCCAGCGCATCACCGGAGACCCTCATCCGGATGAACTTGCAGCACCTTTATGGGCGGCAGAATATCGGCAGACCTTTAATATGATCCAGAAGACTCTTAAAACAAGGGATTCATTTCAGGGCAGGCATTACTGCGCCACCAGATCATCAAAATGATCAGATGCATGGCTGATCAACTGATTCCCTGTCTTTTGAATGATCAGGCATTCGGTTTTTTCCAGCGTGTTCACTAAATCAATTCCCTTTTGTACCTCCATGACCATGAGGGCTGTGGCAAGCCCGTCAGCAAAGGTGCAGGTGGTTGAAATGACCGATGCGGAAACAATATTGTTTGTGACCGGGAAACCGGTTTTAGGATCAATGATGTGGGAATAGGTTTTTCCATCAATTTCATAAAAGTTTCTGTAATTACCGCTGGTGGCAATGGCCTGGTTGTCCAGCCGGATGATTTTAAACAGGGTCTGGCTGGTAAAGGTTTTATCCGGCCGGCTGATCCCAACTGTCCAGGGTTCCCCATTTTTATTTTTGCCTGAACCGGTCAACTCCCCGCCGATTTCCACCAGAACATCATGAATACCTGAAGATACAAATAGTTTGACAATGGCATCCACGCCATACCCTTTTGCAATGGACCCGAAATCCAGAGTGATCGCTTTTTGCTTGGTAATGCTGCGGGGGGTGTTGATTTGAATCTGATCAAATCCGATATGGGCAAGGGCTTTTTGTATGGTATCGGGGTCTGGAAGTATGACGGGTGTTTTCCTTGTTCCGAACCCCCACAGATCCACCAGGGGTTTGATGGTACCGTCCCAGGCACCGTCGGTTAATTGATAAAGCTTTTTGCCCTCTTCAAGGACCGCAAAAAAATCAGAAGAGATGACTACGGGTTTGCCTGGAATCTCCTGGTTGAAAACACAAAGTTCGCTTTTCGGATCATACATGGACAGATGCTTGTTTATCTCTTTGAGCCGGGTGTCCACTTTTTGTTTCCATATGGTTTTTGATGTCTGTGTATCAGATATGTATTTGATGTGATAAAAGGTTCCCATGGTGGTGCCGGAAATGGCGACCTCTCTTTTTAATCCTGCCTCAGCCTGGATTGTGCACAACACAAAAAACAATGCAATGGCTAAACTATAGATTCGTATCTGCTTCATACGGCTGTATCCCTTACAGGTTAAAATTTTTTAAAATTTTATAAGGTTCTATCCGGTATTGCAAGGGCCATTGTTGTTTATGCCATTTATATGAAAGTCCTTGCAAACCAATGTTGACTTTCATGCCTCGTTGTGTGGCAAACCACAAATCAATAACCAGATCTGCCACATGGCCGTTATATTGAATTTGTGTGAAGAATCAGTGTTGATGGATTTGATCTTATCTGTTAGTTAATATTTGATTGAAATTTAAGCGGGTTGAATCAAGTAATATGGAAGATAAAAACGATCGATTACTGGATGGGAAAATAAAGCAAAATGGAAAAAAGAACAGTCAGGATTACCCAGGTTCCGGTGGAGCTGTATAAGATTTTAAAATTTGAAAATATTGCAGCCAGCGGGGGCGAAGCAAAGTATATGATTGCTGACGGTCTGGTCCTGGTCAATGGAAAAATTGAAACCCGTAAACGCAAAAAGATATTCCCGGGAGATATTGTTACGGTGGACGAAATTGTGATGCAGGTGGTGGATTAAAACAATGCCAAAAAAGGATTTAAGCAGGGGGAATTCGATGTAAAAAAAAACAGAAGTTTGATTTTGAAGGGTTATTTACAATGACCTGGTATCTGTGATATCGAATCCAAAGTATATTTTTAACAATGTTAATTTTAAAAAAATAGGGATTTAAAAAGATGACATTAAAACCATTCAAAGACTGGAATCTGTTTTCAAAAATTTCTACAATAACGATTATTTCTATTGTTTTGATGTTGATAAGCATTCGATTGTTTGTTGTTCCCCTGATTGAAAAAAATGTCATGGCTGACCGGCAGCTTAATCTTCAAAATGTGATTGATCTGTCCTTTGCAGTGGTTACAAAATATGACCAGCAGGTCCGTAAGGGAATTCTGGCTAAAGAAGCTGCCATGAAGCTGGCAGCAGATGATATCAAAATTCTGCGGTATGGAGCAGATCAAAAAGAATATGTCTGGATCAATGATGCAGGAACACCTTATCCCAGGATGGTCATGCACCCGGTTGCCTCTTCTCTGGATGGGAAGGTGATGGATGACCCGAAATATAACTGCGCCATGGGTAAGGGCCAAAATTTATTCCAGGCGTTTGTAGAAGTGTCCCAGAAAGGTGGCAGCGGATTTGTTGATTATCTGTGGCCAAAACCAGGCTCAGAAGAATTGGTCGCAAAATTGTCTTATGTTAAATTGTTTGAACCCTGGGGATGGATTCTGGGCACAGGGGTTTACATTGATGATGTGGATGCCATTGTCAGCGCAATTAAATTTAAAATTCTGGGTGTCATTCTATTGACCAGTTTGATTACATTGGCATTGACATTTTATATTGCTCAAAGAATTTCCAATCGGTTAAAAGAGGGTGTTAAATTTGCTGAAAAGGTTGCCACAGGGGATTTAACCAATGTTTTGAATATTAATCAAAAAGATGAGGTTGGGGATCTGGCCAAAGCATTAAATGAGATGGTAGGTAAACTTGCTGAAATGTTCAAGGATTTTGTGGGCAGTTCTGAATCTTTGTCGTCGTCTTCCACCGAGCTTGCAGCGGTTTCAGATCAGCTGACCACCTCTTCATCCCAGATCAGCGGACAGGTCGGCAGCATTACCGCTGCTGTGGAAGAGATGAACGCCAGTGTGACATCCATTTCAGCAGCTGCTGAACACTCCCTGATGGGGGTTGATGCCGTTTCAATGGCTGCAAAAGAGATGACCGACAATATTGGTGAAATCTCTCAAAACACTGAGAAAGCCAATGAAACTACAAAACAGGCTGTTGAAGATGTGGCAAAAACTTTGGAAACCATCAATAAATTAGGCATTGCTGCAGATGAAATTGATCGGGTGACGGATACGATTTATGAGATTTCAGAGCAGACCAATCTGCTGGCATTGAACGCCACCATAGAAGCGGCAAGAGCAGGGGAAGCCGGTAAAGGATTCGCTGTTGTTGCAGCAGAGATAAAAGATCTGGCCACGCAGACAACCAGGGCAACCGGCGAAATTGATCGAAGGGTCAAAGCCATTCAGGTGTCTACACAGGATGCGGTTCAAAAGATTAAGGATATTTCAACGGTCATTTATAATCTTAATGATGTGGTGTCGATTGTGACCAGTTCTCTGCGGGAACAGGCTTCAAGCACAAATGAGATTGTCAACTCTATTGGCCGGGCGCATCAGGGTGTTGAGGAGATCAGCGAAAACCTTTCACAGATGGCTGCGTCTTCAGAGAAGATTACCAATGATATCGCCAGGGTTCATACCAGTACCGATGAAGCATCCGAGGGGAGCCGACAGATTAACCTGTCTGCTGAAGATTTGTCTGAAATGGCGGCCAGGCTCAATCAGTCACTGAACCGGTTTCAGTTTTAATCGGATTAGATGGTTGATTTAAGGCGGCCAGTGATTGAGCTGCATGAAAGCAGACAACCGAAACCGCATTGGCCACATTGATTGAATTTTTTCGCCCGAACATGGGGATGTGTATAAAAAGATCGCACATCTCCATGACATGGGCGGATATCCCATATTCTTCGTTTCCAAACACCAGAATGGTCTGATCTTTCCACAAAATATCATCAAAGGCGTGGGAGTTCTGGATGGTTTCCACACCAATGATGGTATAACCTGCTTTTTTTTTCTCCAGAAGGGTTTGGGCAAGATCGGTTGATTGTTCAATGGCGATCCACTGGTCAGCCCCCATGGCGGTTTTTTGAATGCCGGGATGGTCTTGGCCGGGCATATTGCCTAAAATAACGGATTTGAATCCGGCTGCCTCACAGGTTCTGATGATGGATCCCGTATTGAACAGGCTTCGCAGGCTATCCAAAGCAACATGACAGTCCGGATGGATTGAATGTCGTGGTTCAACCCTGTCCTGGGCATTGATTTTTTCCAATAGATCCTGGTCCCGGCAGGTCATGCCCATGGCTGTCCTGTGATAATGGATCCGGTCTGAAACCGTTTCAAGCCACGCTCTGGGCTGGTCAGATTCCGGTCGGGCAAAGGGTTTCATCCGGGCCCAGTCCAGGATTTGCCGGTATTGAACCGAGAACAGGTTAAATGACTGCTGGTTGAGGCGATTGGTGGTAATGGTTTGATAAAAATCAGACAACCAGATGATCATATGCTGATGCTGGTTCTGACGGGATAATGTTTGAAACTTTTTTTTTGTAAATCCAAAGGTATCCATTTTTTTCCGGTATATATGATCGTCTTCGAGCCATCCAAACACGAGTTTGTGAGCCCTGCTCCTCTTCGATCCGGGCAGGCACTATCTATAGCAGCAAATATGGCTCAAAACCAAGTAAAATATAAAATTAAAATACTTTTTAATGTTTGTCCGTGATCTGCCGATAAACATGGTAACCAAAAAGTATGCACTTATTTAAGGAGAATCAACATGAGCAGTATATCAAGCCAGTTTTCACCGGCAGCATCATCGTCCCGGCAAAACGCCTTGTCTGATGCTCAATTTTCAAGCTATGTCAGGCAGCAGTCTGTTACAGCCAAAGAAAGCATGGCCGCAGGTCTGACCATACAGACCCGGGAAGGCGATCTTGTCACGCTGACATCCAGTTCTTATGCTCAGTTTGATGCCTATTCATACAACAGCAAGGGGATTGTTCAAACAGACCAGGGCACGGCCGTTGTCAAACAGAATATCAGAGAAATCGCACTGACATCGGGTGACAGTTTTTCTTTTTCTGTTGTGGGGGATTTGAGTGAACAGGAACTAAAAGATATTGAAACCATTGTCAAAGATATTGACGAAATCATTTCCCAGATGGCCAAAGGGGATATGGATGATGCGGTTGCCAGGGCCATGACCATGGGCGGATATGATACGGTTTCAGCATATTCAGCCGATATCACCTATGAAAAATCCTTTGCCAGAACAACAAAGACCCAGGTTCAAACTCAGACTCAGGCAGCGGCCGAGGAACTCAAACCCATTGAAGCAAATAATGTATTGCCTGAACAGGAAAAACCCATTCCAGCTATGGAGCCCTTTCCGGAAAACACAAGGCCCTGGAAAAACAAAAGTCAATCCATTAAAAACTTTGATCAGTTTATCCAGAAAATGGCGGATAAAATAGAAAGATATGATGAAAAACAGTTGGAAAAGGCCAAAGAACCCATTGATAAGCTGTTTGGACACCATCTTGAACAAGCCGGGGAGAATGAGGACAGTCAAAAAGGCAATTATAAAGGCCAAATCCATTCAGCGGCTGATGCCATTAAAGAGGCCAGAAAACAAATCAAAAGCCTGATCGGGCAAATGACCAGCCAGGCATTTGGAAAACAGTTTTCAGCAGTTCTAGAGCAATAAAATTCATCTTTTTTTTAAAGGCCGATTCTCTGGAAAAAAGAACCGGCCTTTTAATTTCCAGGGGTTATCATTTTTTTGTCCCTGTTTTTTTCAGGCGGGGTTATCCTAACCCGAATATTTAACGAAATATTCGGGCTAATTTACCGGCGGGGTGAAAACCCGTAAGGCCAGTTCACTGTCCATCATCAAAAGACCATGGCCTTCACCATTGATTAATCTTAATTTGTTGACAATGGTATCCATGGTGGCTTCTTCTTCCACCTGCTCTCCCACAAACCAGTCCAGATGATTTTTGGCAGCATGATCATTTTCTTTGATGGCCAGATCCATCAGATCATTGATGAGTTTTGAAACCAGTTGCTCGTGTTCATAGGCCAGTTCAAACACCTCCAAAGGGGATTTGAAATCTGTTTTCGGCATTTCAATGGCTGCCAGCCGGACCCTTGCCCCCCGTTCATTTAAAAAATTGTACATTTTCATGGCATGAAACCGTTCTTCCTGTACTTGAACTAGAAAAAAGTTTTCAAATCCGTTCAACCCGATAGAACCAAAGTATGATGCCATGGACAGATAATAGTATTCTGAAAACAATTCCCGGTTAATCTGATAGTTGATTGCATCCTGCAGTTTTTGTGAAATCATTATGCCTCCTGATGGTATGAGAATATATGAATTTATTTTTTTTAAATTCATACAATACACACCATGATACAAAATATTTAATCTTTATCATAGTGGTTTTATAATAAAAACTGTGCTTGAAAAACAGGCTTGAACCAGAGTATAGTGAATTTACACAAAATCTTTGATCACAGGCTTGTGTTAACAGCCGCACAATTTTGTGGTAAGCTGTGGTAAGCAGTAGTAAGAAATGGATAGACCCGACCTTTTAGACATAAGGAGTCCCAATGAAAAGAACAATATTTTTAGTGATCCTCTTTGTTTTAGGTGTGTCCATTTCCTGTTTTTCAAGCCAAAAAACAATTCTGGTGATTGAAAGCTATGATTCAGGATATCCCTGGGATATCAGTTATAAAAAGGGAATCGAAAGCGTTCTGGCCAAGGATTACAATATTGTGTATTTTGAAATGGATACCAAACGGCTGCCGCCGGATCAATATGAAAAAAGAGCCCAACTGGCCTATGAGATGTACAAAAAAAACCAACCTGTACTGGTAATACTCGGCGATGACAATGCTCTCAAGTTCGTGGGACCAAAGCTGTCAGACACAAAAACGCCAGTGGTTTATCTGGGCATCAATAACAACCCCAGGGATTATGGCCTGTCTCAAAGTGAAAATATCACCGGTATTCTGGAACGGCCCCTGATGAAACGATCGATTATTTATATCAGTGAACTTATTGAACCAAAACTTGAGAAGATGCTTATTTTATTTGACTCTGGCAATACATCAAAAATATCAGTCCGGGAGATGTTCAATGACAAGGCTTCGGTGTCAGTGTCTGGTGTCCAGGTGGATCTGCAGCTGATCGGCAAGTTGTCTGACTGGAAAAAAGCGGTTTTGAGTGCCAGGATGAATGGGTATGGTGCCATTGTGGTGGGCCTGTATCAGACCATTGTGGATGAAAACGGAAAGCATGTGAGTGCTGATGAAATTATTGACTGGACATCGAAAAATACGCTGGTTCCTCCCTTTGGATTCTGGGACTTTACCGTGGGCAAGGATTTGACCATTGGCGGACTGGTCCTGTTTGGTCAGACCCAGGGTGAAGAAGCGGCAACCATTGCACTCGAGATCCTTTCAGGAAAAAAACCCAACCAGATTCCACCGGTCATGGGGAAAAAAGGCCGGTTCTTTTTCAGCCGGTCTCAACTGGCAAAATGGCAGATCACACTGCCTGACCATATGGCTTCAAAAGCAGATTATACTGAATAGTTTGAACCGGGTGATCAGTTCTGGTGAATAAATAAAAAAGCCTTCTGAACAGGTGGTTGTTTAGAGGGCTTTTTGTATGGGTTTATAAATTGTGTGTTCAGGTGTTCAGTTCTTTAACAGACCCGAAAAAATCAAGGGCTTCAGGGTTTTTCAATGCATCTTTGTTTTTAACTTCTTTTCCTTGGATCATTTTTTTAACAGCCAGTTCCACTTTTTTCATGTTCAGGGTATAGGGAACATCCGGGCACTGGATGATCTTTGCCGGAACATGACGGGGGGAGGCATTGGCCCGGATGTCCTGTTTGATTTTTTGTTTGAGTGCTTCTGTCAGCTCAAATCCTGGCGCCATTTTTAAAAACAGAATGACCCGGACATCCCCCTGCCAGGGCTGGCCCACCACCACAGAATCATCAATTTCTTCCATGGCATCCAGACGGCGGTAGATTTCAGCCGTCCCGATGCGGACTCCGCCGGGATTGAGAGTGGCATCAGACCGGCCGAACATGATTACACCGCCATGTTCGGTCACCATGATAAAATCGCCATGGGTCCAGATTCCAGGGTATTGATCAAAATAGGCTGAATGGTATTTGGATCCATCCTCATCTTCCCAAAAATAGATGGGCATGGACGGAAACGGTGCACAGCAGACCAGTTCAGCCTGTTGGCCAACCACAGGTGCGCCGGTTTCATCATAGGCAAATACCTTCATGCCCAGACCCCGGCATTGCAGTTCACCGGTATACACAGGGCCCATGGGATTGCCCAGGGCAAAGCAGCCGTTTAAGTCTGATCCGCCGGATATGGAGGCAAGTTGCAGGTCCTGCTTGATTTTTCGGTATACAAATTCAAAATTTTCATCAGACAAAGGAGATCCAGTGGACAGCACAGATCTTAAAGCAGATAAGTCAAATGTTATGCCAGGGCAGACCCCTGCATTTTTCAAAGCTTCAATATAGCCGGCACTGGTGCCGAAGATGGTGATTTTTTCATCCTGGGCCATCTGCCACAGGGCATCAGGACCCGGGTGGAAGGGGTTTCCGTCAAACAAAACCAGGGTTGCGCCCACGCTTAGCGAGGCAGTCAGCCAGTTCCACATCATCCATCCGCAGGTGGTAAAATAAAAGATGGTATCATCGGGTTTTAAGTCCGTATGCAGCACCAGCTCTTTTTTCTGGTGTAAAAGAACCCCGCCCACACTCTGGACCATGCATTTGGGCAGCCCTGTGGTTCCGGAAGAATACATGATGTAAAGCGGATCATCAAAATCCATGGGTTGAAAATTAATTTGCCTGGCGGATGTGTCTTTAAATGCGTCAAACAGGATTGAATTTTTTATGGCACTGATATCCGGTGCCGGGGACACATAAGGAATGACCACAGTTTGTTCAATGGATGGGATCTGCTGGGTGATGCCGGCAATTTTTTCAATGCTGTCAATGGTTTTGCCTTTGAAAAAATATCCGTCAGCCGTAAACAATACCCTGGGTCTGGTCTGGCCGAACCGGTCCAGGACCCCTTTGATGCCAAAGTCAGGGGAACAGGATGACCAGACAGCCCCAAGGCTTGTGGCGGCCAGCATGGCAATGATGCTCTCGGGCATATTGGGAATAAATCCCACCACCCGGTCTCCTTTGCCAATGCCCATCTGCTTTAAGGCTGCGCAGACTTGGGCCACCTGATCATATAATTGACAATAGGTCAATTCCCGCCGGACTTTGTCCTCACCCCTGAAAATCAAAGCAGGTTTATCATTTTGAAAGCGTAACAGGTTTTCTGCAAAATTCAGTTTCGAGCCTGAAAAGAATTTTGCGCCGGGCATTTTTTCCGGATGGTCCAGAACCCGGGTATAAGGATGGGATGCTTTAATGTCCAGAAAATCCCAGGCTATGGCCCAGAAATCTTCAAGATGATTCACTGACCATTCCCAGAGAGATGAATACTCTTTGAAATCTGTACCATATTGCTTGTTCACACGGGTCATGAACCGGTACATGTTGGTGGATTCGATCCGTTGATCATCCGGCTGCCACAACAGTTTTGACATTATCGCTCCCTATTCGTACAGAACCGCCAATATGGTGGCTTTTTTAGATTTTGCACTGATAAAATGAGACGTGGTGGACAGATAATAGGCACTGTCACCAGGTTCAAGGTCGTATACCTCCTTGCCAATATTTAAATTGACAATTCCTTCAAGAACAAATACAAACTCTTCCCCGGTATGGATGGAGACTTCAGAATCCCTGCACTGTTCGAGCTGAACAATCAATGCTTCCATGTGACGGCCTTTGACTTCCGGGGCAAGACTCATATACGAATAGACATTCTGGTTGCCGGATTTTGCACTGGATCTGAAAATCTGTTTGCGTTCATTTTTCCGGGTGATGGAATACAGTCGATCGCCCATACCGGACACCAGTCGGCCCACTGCAGCATCCAGGGCCTTGGACAGTTTCATCACAGTTCCAAGCTGGGGCTTTTCTTTACCCTCTTCAATGTCTTCCAGCCTTGAGACAGTAAATCCGGTGAGATGGGACAGGTCTTCAATGGAAATGTTGCGTTCCTCGCGAAGCTGTTTGATTCGTTTTCCCACATCATCTATCTGGCCTTTTTCACCATCCTGAATGGTGCCGGTAAGATCCTCAAAATAGTCCACATTGATATGGGGGAGTTTTTCGTTTTCAGACATAATATCTCCTTGTTATTTTTCAGGAAAACTCTGGTCAGCGGCTTCGTTGAGTTGTTGTTTCAACTTCGCCAGTCCGGGACGTGCATACTGCATATGACCCTGTTTGAGTGTCCTGCCATTGATCACGGCTTCACTGCGAAGCCGGGTGCCCACGGTTTTTTCCAGTTGCCGGCCCAGCCAGAGAATCCGGTCCACATCATACCCATGTTCAATGCCCATCTCATCAATCTGCACCAGCGTGTCTTCAAGACAGACCAGGCCGACATAGCGCGGATCATCATAATAATAGTCGCCCGTGCCTTTGATGGGCCGGTCATCCAGAAAATTGGCCGGCTGACCGCCCAGTCCGCCCAGCGTGGCTTCAAAATGGCTGATGCCGGCCTGGAGCGCAGCCAGAACCGATGCAGCCGCCACTCGTTTGGTTTCATGGAAATGGGCAATGTGAAGTCTGGGGTCCGGGATTTGGTCCAGGATCATGGAAAAATACCGGTACACCTGTGCTGCCGATGCTGATCCATCGTGATCGGCATGCTCAATATCACTGGCACCAATGGACAACCAGTATTTGGTGAATTCAACTGCATCTTGCAAATCTGTGGCACCGCCGATGGGGCTGCCCCAGATGGTGGATACAGTGCCGCACATTTTAATGCCGGCATCACTGCATTTTTGGATACAGCGTTCTGCTTCTTTCCAGTAAACCGGCAGGGTGGTTCCGGAGTTGGCAAAATGGTGCTGTTCCTCAGTGGAAACCATCATGAGTACACGGTCCGGTCCGACGCCTCGCTTTTTTAATTCAATGGCCCGGTCCACCGCTGGCTCCCGGATGGTGATGGCGGTTAAGACCACATCTTTCATGTCAATGCCTTTTCGGGCGGCCTGTCCCACAAAAGCATCACTGCGAAGGTGGGCCAGCAATTGCTCAGCATCTGCAAACTGGGGCATGCTTCTGGGGTTTCCAAGGTTTGTGACCTCGATATTTTTACACCCGGCAAAGATGAGTTCTTCAAGATAAGTTATTTTGGCAGGGGTGGAGATAAATTTTTCAAGATGCTGGAAACCATCCCGGACCGTGATATCACCAATGGTTACCTTTCTGGGCATGCGGGGGAAAATTTTCCAAAAATCATATTCAGTCATGTTTGCCTCCTTGTCTTTTTAAAATCTGAAATTTCCAAAGCTGGGTTCTTCAATCGGGGTCAACAGGCTGACTTCAAAGGCCATGGCCAGCCAGTCCCGGATCTGTGAAAATTTTAAAACCCGGTCATTGAGCAATCGGGATGCACAAAAAAACGGGTGGGCTTCACCATCGTAAGTATCAATCATTTTCTGCTGGTAGTCATGAATTTCCTGTTCAGTCATGGGATTGCCGCCGGCTTTTCGTTTGGCCTGTTCAATGCTGAGCATGACACCGCCGGCACTTTTTCCGCTCATGACTCCGGTTCGGGCCCGCATGGTGGAAAATAAAAAATTGGGCCGATAGGCTCTGCCGCACATGCCGTAGTTGGCCGCTCCATTGTCCGGGCCGATGACCAGTTGAATTTTGGGAACCTGGGTACAAGAGACCGCACGCACCATGTCTGCACCATACTTTCCGATTCCGGCATGTTCAGACTCTGAGCCGATCATATATCCGGGCGAACTTTGAATAAACAACAGGGGTATTTTCTCATAGGAACACCTAACAATCCATTCAGCCACTTTTTTAGCTGCTTCATGGAAAATGATTCCGGCATTATTGGATGCAATCACCCCGATGGGAAGGCCTTTGATCCGGATTTTTCCGGTCAGAATATTGGTGCCTCGTCCCGGGGCAAATTCTTGTTTGTGCTCAATAAACTGGGAGTCATCAGCCAGGGTTGCAATAACCTTTTTTGTATCAATGCCCACATGGGGGGATGCCGGCAACAGGTCATAAATGGTATTGCTGTCCACAAGGGGAGGGCGTTCCGCATACCGGTGAAGATGACAGGTCTGGGGTTTGGTCAACGAGAGCAGCTCTCGTGCCCGTTCAATGGCATGGGCCTGGTCGCAGCACAGATGGTCTGCACCACCGGAAATCCGGGTGTGGGTTTTGGCCCCGCCCAGTTCTTCGGCTGAAATCTCTTCGCCAAGAGCCATTTTGACAAGGGGAGGGCCGCCTAAAAATGAAAACGACTGCTGATCAATCATGATGGATTCACAGGCCATGAACACAATATAGGCACCGCCGGCAGTATTGCCACCCGTGCTGATGGTGACCTGGCGAAGGCCTTTGGCCGACATTCTGGCCATGTTGTAAAACATGGAGCCAAAGTGCTGGTCATCGGGAAAGATATCGGCCTGCATGGGTAAAAAGACACCGCCGGAGTCGGCAATATAAACGCAGTTCAGCCCGTTCTGTTCGGCAATGGCCTGGGCCCTCATCTGTTTTTTCATGGTAATGGGGAAAAAGGTGCCGGCCTTAACCCGGCTGTCATTGGCCATGATCATGGTCCAGTTGCCATGGATTTTGCCAAGGCCGGTGATCAGCGCGGCGCAGGGAACATCGTCCATCTCAGGATAGCCGATATTCAATCCAGCCAGAACCGAGAGTTCAAAAAAATGGGATCCCGGATCAATCAGATCGTTGATCAAAGCCCTTGCCGGGCGTTTTCCCCGGCTGGCCAGTTTATCAACGGCTTTTTGCCCCCCTGGCCAGGTTGCGTTATATATCGCTTTTTCCAGTTCATTTTCCTGTGCTTCCCAGAATGATCTGTTTTCTGTCATATGTTTAGTTTCCTTTATAAACCGGTTTTCTTTTTTCTTTAAATGCAGTTAAGCCTTCAATCCTGTCCTGTGTGGGAATGGTAACCCGGTAGGCATTGGATTCAATGGCAAGGCCTGTGGCCAGGTCGGTTTCAATGCCGGCGTCAATGGCATACTTGGCCATTTCCAGGGCAATGGGACCGGTCTGGGCGATCATGTCAGCCATTTCCAAAGCTTTTTTCATCAGCATATCCGGACTTGTTACGGTGTTGACCAGGCCGATATCCAGGGCTTCGGCCGCATCCACCCGGCGGCCGGTAAAAATCAGCTCCTTGGCTTTGGCCACGCCAATGATCCGGGGCAACCGCTGGGTGCCGCCGCCACCGGGGATAATGGCCAGCCGGGTTTCGGTCAGGCCCATGCTGGCGGTGTCTGAAGCGATCCTGATATCTGCGGCCAGGGCAATTTCTGTTCCACCGCCCAGGGCCACACCGTTTACAGCGCAGATCACGGGAATGGGCAATCGCTGAATGGATGTCAGCAGGTTCCGGATGGTCAGAATAAACCGGGTGACCTGCTCCGGGGTCAGGGTGGCCCTTTCTTTTAAATCAGCCCCTGCGCAGAATGCTTTTTCTCCAGCACCGGTGATGATCAGCGTGCGGATTTCTTTTTGAGTTTGAAGGGGTAAAAGCTTTGAGCCGATAGCCTCCAACAGATCAAAATTAATGCAGTTCATCACATCTGGCCGGTTCAGTGTCAGGATCAGGGCCTTGTCTTGTTTTTCAGTTAAAAGAAGTGGCTGAACGTTCATTGTCGTTTTCTCTCCAAAAAGGTATGACCTGATTAACACCCAATATACCGTGAAATCACGATGCGCTGGACCTCTGAGGTTCCTTCCCCGATTTCCAGCAGTTTCTGGTCCCTGTAAAAGCGTTCCACATGGTATTCTTTCATCAAACCGTATCCGCCGTGAATTTGAACAGCATGGTTGGCAACCCTGGACATGACCTCGGAACAATACAGTTTGGCCATGGCTGCCTCTTTTTCAAAGGCGCGCTTGTTGCTCCGCAGCCAGCAGGCTTTGTACAGAAGGTTTCTGGCGCATTCGATTTCCATGGCACAGTCTGCCAGTTTAAAGGCAATGGCCTGGAATTTTGAAATGGGCTGGCCAAATTGTTTTCGTTCCTTTGCATATTTGAGTGCCAGATCATATGCCCCCTGGGCACCGCCCAATCCCATGGCACCGATGGACAACCGGCCGCCATCAAGGGTGGCCAGCATCTGGTGAAATCCATCCCCTTTTTTGCCCAGCATGTTTTCCCTGGGTACCCGGACATTGTCAAAATACAGCTCTGCTGTGTTGGAGGCGCGCCACATAAATTTCTTTTTCATGGGAACCGCTTTAAATCCCGGCGTTCCCGCCTCAACCAGAATACATGAATACTCAGGTTTCCCATTGGCCCGGACACCGGTTTTGGCCTGGACCGTCACGCCCATGGTCATGTCACAGGCCGCATTGGTGATAAAGATTTTTGATCCGTTGATCACCCATTCATCATTTTCAAGAACCGCGGTGGTCAGGCTTCCGCCGGCATCAGATCCGGCTGTAGGTTCGGTGAGCCCAAACCCCCACAACCCTTCGCCGGAACACAGTTTGGGCAGGTATTTTTTCTTCTGGGCTTCGGTGCCAAAATAGTAGAGGGGGCCGATTCCCAGGGAATTTCCAGCCGCAATGGTGGCGGCTTGCGATCCATCGATTCTGGCCACTTCTTCCACAGCTATAATGTAAGACAGATAATCCATGGCCTGTCCGCCATAGTCTTCTGACACAAACATGCCGAAAAGACCGATGTCTCCCATTTTCCGGGTCAGTTCTTCTGAAAATTCTTCGCGTTCATCCAAATCGCCTGCAATGGGTGCGATTTCTTTTTTAGCGAACTTTCTGACTTCTTTCTGGATCATTATCTGCTCTTTGGTAAGGTCAAAGTCCACCCTTTTGCCTCCTTGCTGATATGAAACTGTTTTAGGAAGATCATATTTTTTCAGGCACTGCTGTATCAGCAGTGCTGCAAAAAACTGATCGAGCGCTCAGTCTATATTCAAGAGTCTATATTTAAAGCGATTATGTTGTCAAATTCTTTTTAATCACCTTACGAATTATTAAAGGCCTGCTCAAGTATAACTGCCCCCCCAAACTGGTAATTTATTTTTGAGTGAACCCTAATGATAGAATAACCTTATCGGTTTTATGAAATTTTTTCAAAGGGTAATGTTTTTTAACATCATTTTAATTGTGACCATGCAAAAACAAAAATATTTTCAATCATATAAGACCTTGACAAGAATGGGAATTAGTGTCAGAAATGATAAGACTGAGCGCTCGCTCAAGACGTCGTAAAATGACCAGGGTCATAAACAAAGGGAGTGACCATTTTGGGAAATAAAAAAAAAACAATGATTCCGATCACTGATGCCGAAGTCCCGACACAGATTAAAAATCCCGACCTGGTTCGGGAGAAAAGACGTCAGATTATCGATTCAACAGTGCCATTGTTTATTGAACACGGGTATCACAAGACGACAACACGGATGATTGCCCGGGCAGCCAATTTTTCCATTGGGTCGCTATATGAATATGTCAGTTCAAAAGAAGATCTTCTGTATCTGGTCTGTCAAACCATTCATGAGGAAGTCGGGGTGGCTGTTGAAAAAGCATTGTCCAATACCCAGAGGGGAAAAGAACAGCTCGCAGAGGCCATTCGTCAATATTTTTACGTGTGTGACAAGATGGCTGACCATATCTTGCTGATGTACCAGGTGACCCAGTTTTTGCCCAAAAAATGGAAAGAACGGGTTCTATCAAATGAACTGGATATTACCCAGATATTTGTTTTGGCCCTCACTGTGCTGTCCGGAAAGGATACCATTCCCAAACTGGAAAAAAATGTGTTGAATCTTATGAGCAACAACATCTGCGTTTTAGGTCAGATGTGGGCATTCAGACGATGGTATGTTCAAAAAGAGTTTACCATTGAAGACTATATTCAGATTCAGACCCGGTTTATCCTTGGGCAGATATTTAACGAGTCAGGCATTTAGAAAATTGATTAGACGTATCCACTTGCCTGCCCAAAGCAGTGATCAGTAAAATAAAGTGATCTGAACATGGGCCAGGGCCTGGAACAGGAGAAAAAACATATGGAAATCAAACCGTACATTCCTAAAAATTCAGTCAGGATCGTTACGGCCACTTCTTTATTTGACGGCCATGATGCTGCCATCAACATCATGAGACGGATTTTACAGGATACCGGGGCGGAAGTGATTCATATCGGCCATAACCGGTCAGTACACGAAGTTGTGGCAGCAGCCATTGAAGAAGATGCCCATGGGATTGCAGTTTCAAGTTATCAGGGCGGTCATGTTGAATATTTCAAGTATATGGTGGATCTGTTAAAAGAACACAATGCCGGCCATATCAAGATTTTTGGCGGTGGTGGCGGGGTGATAATTCCATCTGAAATAAGAGAGCTCCATGAGTATGGGGTGACCCGGATTTATTCTCCTGAAGACGGGGCCACCATGGGACTTCAGGGAATGATCAACGATATGATGATATCCATGGATACCCCGGGTGTGGATGCTGCGGCTCTGGATATCAATCAATTGAATATTGAGAATAAGGGGATGACAGCCCGGTTTATTACGATGGCTCAAGATGCCTGCACCAGCGATCCTGACAGGTTGGAATCAATCATGGCAAAGGTTTCAAGCCTGGCCGGAAAAACCAATACTCCGGTCATCGGGCTGACCGGAACCGGAGGGGCGGGTAAATCTTCGTTAACCGATGAATTGATACAGCGCATTCTAAGAGATTTGACATCCGTGAATATTGCGGTTATTTCCTGTGACCCGTCCCGGCGAAAAACCGGTGGCGCACTTTTGGGCGACCGGATCAGGATGAATTCCATTGAAACCGGCCGGGTGTATATGCGGTCTCTTGCCACGCGGCGCTCCCAGACAGAATTGCCCGAGGCGTTGGGACCGGCCATTGAAATTGTTAAAGCCGCCGGATATGACATGGTCATTGTGGAAACCGCCGGGATAGGCCAGGGGGATTCACGGGTGGTGGATCTGGCCGATCTGTCTGTTTATGTGATGACCGCAGAATATGGTGCCCCTTCCCAGCTGGAAAAAATTGACATGCTGGATTATGCTGACCTGGTTGTGATCAATAAATATGAGAAAAGCGGCAGTGAAGATGCATTAAGGGATGTGCGAAAACAGGTGCAGCGGAATCGAAAAGCCTGGAACACCGCTCCTGAAGCCTTGCCGGTGTATGGAACCATTGCATCCAAATTTAATGATGATGGCGTAACTGCTTTTTATCATGGTCTGCTGGATCTGATGGCCGAGAAAAAACAGATCCGGTTTAAATCAAAAGTTCCAAAACCGGACAAAAAACAATCTTCTTCAAAAACCATTATTATTCCGGGAAAAAGAATTCAATATTTGGCGCAGATCGCCGATACGGTCCGGAGCTATCATGCTGATACCCGCCACCAGACAAAAGTGGTGCGGGATCGGTGGCATTATCAGGAGACATTAAAACACCTGGAAGGCCTTGGCAATGATGTCTTGTTATCCGAATTAATCAAAACCATTGACCAGGCCCAATCCCGGGTTAAACCGGAAAGTGACCGGATCCTGGATGAATTTGCCGGCCACAAGGAGCGATATCAAAAAGATGAACTGGTGTATAAGGTTCGAAACCATGAGGTCCGGGCACCCCTTTTCCGGCAGTCGTTATCCCACTCAAAAATTCCCAGGATATGCATTCCAAAATTTGAAGACCCGGGTGAGCAATATGCCTGGATGCGAAAAGAAAATGTGGCTGGCAGGTTTCCTTTTACTGCCGGTGTGTTTCCCTTAAAACGGGCAGATGAAGACCCTACCCGGATGTTTGCCGGTGAAGGCGGGCCTGAAGATACCAACAAGCGGTTCAGGCTGCTGTCAGACAATTATCCGGCCAAGCGGTTGTCCACGGCTTTTGATTCGGTTACCCTGTATGGGTTTGATCCGGATATCCGTCCGGATATCTATGGCAAGATCGGAACTTCCGGTGTAAGCATCTGTACGCTGGATGATGTCAAGGCGCTTTATTCAGGGTTTGATCTTTGCGCCCCCAGCACGTCGGTTTCCATGACCATTAACGGCCCGGCCCCCATGATGCTGGCCATGTTCATGAATACTGCCATCAGCCAGCAGATGGATCAGTTCAGACTTAAAAACAACCGGGAACCATCCGGGGATGAGGTCAAAGACATCAAAGCCTTTGCCCTGTCCAATGTCCGGGGAACCGTGCAGGCTGATATTTTAAAAGAAGACCAGGGACAGAACACCTGTATTTTTTCCATTGATTTTGCTTTAAAAATGATGGGGGATATTCAGCAGTATTTTATTGATCACCAGGTTAAAAATTTTTATTCAGTGTCCATTTCCGGATACCATATTGCCGAGGCCGGTGCAAACCCTATTACCCAGCTGGCCCTGACCCTGGCCAACGGGTTTACCTATGTGGAGTATTACCTGTCCCGGGGTATGGCTATTGATGATTTTGCGCCATCGCTGTCTTTTTTCTTTTCCAATGGCATGGATCCTGAATATACGGTGATCGGGCGTGTGGCCCGGCGGATCTGGGCCATTGCCATGCGCGATCAATACCAGGGCAATGAGCAGTCCCAAAAATTGAAATACCATATCCAGACCTCGGGCCGGTCTCTTCACAGCCAGGATATCCAGTTCAATGATATCCGCACCACACTTCAGGGGTTGTGCGCCATTTATGACAATTGCAACAGCCTTCATACCAATGCGTTTGATGAAGCCATTACCACACCGTCGGCAGAATCGGTCCGAAGAGCCCTTGCCATCCAGTTGATCGTCAACCGGGAGTGGGGGCTGACCCAGAATGAAAATCCATTGCAGGGCAGTTTTATTGTGGACGAACTGACCGATCTTGTGGAAGAAGCCGTGCTGTTGGAATTTGAAAAAATCACCCAGAGAGGCGGTGTGCTGGGGGCCATGGAAACCGGTTACCAGCGGGGAAGGATTCAGGAAGAATCCATGTATTATGAATCGTTGAAACATTCGGGCAAGCTTGCCCTGATTGGTGTGAATACCTTTCAGGACCCGGATGCCGACTATGAGGATATGGCCAGTCACCTGGAGTTGTCACGGTCCAGCAACCGTCAGAAAAAAAATCAGCTGACCCGGTTGGCTGCATTTAAAAAGAAACATCAAAAAAACTCTGCACAAGCCATTGAAGAGCTCAAACGCACGGTTCTAAACAATGGGAATATTTTTGAACAATTGATGGATACAGTTCAGGTCTGCAGTCTTGGAACGATTACCAATGCATTGTACGAGGTTGGAGGCAAATACAGAAGGAACATGTAAAAAAAATAATTTTATGGTTCAATTTTTATCATGCCGTGACATACACCCTTGACATCCTCCCCCATCTTAAGAAAGTGGATTTACGGCGCTTTGGATAAAATTATGTTTTAAATTCAGAGGAGATAAGGTTATGAGACGATCAGTGATTGTCAGTGCCACACGAACAGCCCTGGGAAGTTTTGGCGGAACATTGAGCACGATTGGCGCAACCGATCTGGGTGCCATGGTGATCAAAGAAGCCATCAAACGAGCGGGTATAAAAGATGAAATGATCAATGAATGCATTATGGGCATGGTTCTGCCCTGCGGATATGGCCAGAACCCAGGGAAAATTGCAGCCGTAAAAGCAGGGCTTCCCTGGGAAGTGGAGGCCATTACCATCAATAAAGTGTGCGGGTCATCTTTAAAAGCCGTCATGCTGGCTGACCAGGCCATCCGATGCGGCGATGCCGACGTGGTGGTGGCAGGCGGCATGGAAAACATGAGCATGGCACCGTATTATATGGAAAAAGCCCGGTGGGGCCATCGCATGGGGCCTGGAACCATCCAGGATCACATGGTCCATGACGGGTTATGGGATATTATCAATGATTTTCATATGGGGATGTCCAATGAATTGTGCTGTGAAAAATATGGGGTGACCCGGGAAGATCAGGACCGGTTTGCAGCACTTTCGTATCAAAGGGCCAATGCCGCCATTGCCCAGGGCAGGTTCAAAGATGAAATCATGCCCATATCCATTCCCCGGAAAAAAGGGGATCCCATTGTCTTTGATCAGGACGAATGTCCCCAGGATACCAGTTATGAGGCCCTGTCAAAGATGCGGCCGGCCTTTAAAAAAGATGGCGTTGGAACAGCCGGGAACGCATCCATTATCAGTGACGGAGCAGCTGCTGTGGTGCTGATGAGTGAAGACAAAGCCAGAGAACTGGGCTGTAAGGTTATGGCCTCCATTGGAGCCCAGGCATCTTTTGGTATTGATATGAAATATGTTTTGATGGCCCCCATCCGGGCCATTCCCAAGGTGGTTCAAAAAGAGGGCATTACGCTTTCAGATATTGATCTGTTTGAAATTAATGAGGCCTTTTCCGGCAGTTCTGTGGGGATCAACAAAACCCTTGATCTGGATCTTGACCGGGTGAATGTGAATGGTGGAAGTGTGGCTCTGGGCCATCCCATTGGTGCCAGCGGTGCCCGGGTGTTGACCACCTTATTGTATGAAATGCAGAGGCAGGATGTTAAAACAGGCCTGGCATCCCTGTGTCTGGGAGGCGGGGAAGCGGTTGCCCTCATTGTAAACCGTTAATAGATGCAGCAAAATGAAATAGCAGCGCTTTGAAAAGGAGAGACAATACAATGCAAATCAAACGATTCGGTGTGATAGGGTCCGGCCAGATGGGCAATGGTATTGCCCAGGTGGCAGCTGCCAGCGGTCTTGAAGTGGTGATGAGTGATATCAAGCCTGAGTTTTGTGAAAAGGGAATGGCGGTTATTGCCGGCAGTCTTGACCGGATGGTGAAAAAAGAGAAAATCAGTGCATCTGATAAAGAGGATATCTTGTCCCGTATCACCACGACAACGGATTTAAAGGACATGGCATCTGTGGATTTTATTGTCGAGGCTGCTGTGGAGCAGCAGGACTTAAAATTCAAGATATTCCAAGACCTGGATAAAATCTGTCCGCCATCGGTGATTTTGTCGTCCAACACTTCGTCCATCCCCATTGGGCGGATTGCATCCAGAACATCCCGGCCGGACAAGGTGATCGGCATGCATTTTATGAATCCTGTCCCTTTGATGAAACTGGTGGAGGTGATCAATGGGATTGCCACATCCAAAGACACCTTTGATGTCACCTGGAATTTATGTGAACAATTTGGAAAAACCCCGGCAAAAGCCAATGATTTCCCCGGCTTTATTGCCAACAGAATATTGATGCCCATGATCAATGAGGCCATTTTTTGTGTTTACCAGAGCGTGGGCGAGGTTGAAGATATTGACACGGTCATGCGGCTGGGCATGAATCATCCCATGGGGCCGCTGGCCCTGGCCGATCTGATCGGTCTGGATACCTGTCTGGCCATCATGGAGACATTGTATGACGGGTTTAAGGATTCAAAATACCGGCCATGCCCGCTGCTGAGAAAATATGTTGAAGCGGGCTGGCTGGGTAAAAAAACAAAAAAAGGGTTTTATGATTATAGCTGATCCAGTACCTTTTGGGCATCCTCAGCGCCTTTGAACGCTTTATTCAGGGCGAGTGCTTTTTTCAAGGCAGTTTCTGCTTTGACATACTCGCCTTTTTTATTCAGGGCAAGTCCCAGGTGGTAATGGAAAATCGGATTGTCGGGTTCCTGATCAATGGAGGCCTCAAATTCTGCTATGGCATTGTCATAGAGTTCTTTTTTATAATAGACCCACCCTAAGGTATCTGTCACAGCAGCAAGTTTTCCTGCCTTTTCTTTGGTTTTGCTGGCAAGGTCCAGGGCGAGGTTTAATTCTTTTCCCTGTTCTGCATATAAAAAGGCAAGGTTATTGGCTGCCGGAATATAGTTTGGATTGATGTTCAGGGCATTTTTGTAGTGGGTTTCAGCCAGATCATATTTTTCCTGCTGCTCATACAGATTGCCGATAAGGCCATGGGGGGAGGCCTGATCCGGTCTGTTTTTAATCAGGGCCTGGTAAAGTTCAATGGCACCATCAAGCTTGCCTTCTCTGACCAAAAGGCTCGCCAGAGTCATGTAGGGCGTAAGATAAGCCGGGTTTTTATCAATGGATTTTTTTAATGCAATTTTTCCAAGGTCAATCTCTTGTGTGGATAACAGCAGGTTTGCTTTCAGGTTTAGAATCACAGATTCAACAACCGGGGTATCCCCGATTTTTTCAAGTTGTTCATCACATCTGGCAAGAGCTGCGGCATACGCTTTTTGACTGGCAAAAGCGGCGATCAGATTGGTAAAAACATCCATAAGAATGGGGTTTATTTCCAATGCCATGTTAAAGTTTTTTATAGCAGCATCTATATCGTTTTCTGACCGGTTGACAAGACCCAGCCTAAAATAGGCAGCCGGATTTTTGGGATCCTGTTCAATTAATTGTGTAAAAATGGCTTTGGCCATTGTGTACTTTTTGTCTGCAAGCTTGATATTGCCCAATAAAATATTGGCATTGTAATGTTTTGGAGATTGCTTTAAAGCTTGCTCAATATTTGTTTCAGCCAGGTATAGATCATTTTTTCGAAAATGGATGTCAGCCATTATGATCCGGGCCTGAAACAACCCTGGGTTTTTTTCCAGTGCTTTTGCAATAAACGGTTCAGCTTGTTTAAAATCGTTTTTTTCAAAATAAGCACTGCCCAGAAAAAGATTTAACACATCTGAATCAGGCTCTTCTTTTAGCAGGTCCTGGAAAATCACAATAGCCTTGTCCCAGTCTTTTTTTTGTGCAAGAATCTTTCCTTTTAACAATTTTGAGGGCAGATAATCAGGTCGGTCAGCCAGTATTTTATCCAAAAGGCCTTCAGCTTTTTCAATATCCTGATTGGAAAAATAAAAATCTGCATAGGCATTTTTGACCACAAAATTATCCGGGCTGATTTTCAGTGCTTTTTGAATAAAAGCTTCTGCCTGCTCAAGTTTTTTCTGGCTGTTTAACAATTTAGCCATCAGCATGTAGGGATTGATATTCTCCGGTTCAACATCAATGGCTTTGAGCAGGGTTTGTTCAGCTTTTCCCAGCTCTTTTTGACCCAGATAAAAATTAGTCAACAAAATAAGAGGTTCGGCTTCTTTGGGCCTGGCCTGGATCAGATTTTCGATTACGGTTCTGGCATTTTCAAACTGGTTGTTCATCATATAAAATCGATAAAGGGATGAAACATAAGATGGATTTTTCGGTTCTATCTCAACAGCTTTTTTCAGATGGGATTGGGTTTTTTCAAATTCTTTTAGGCTTGCAAAAATTTGTGCAAGTGCCATATGAGCTCTGGCCTGTTTGGGATCAATGGTTAATATTTTCTGGTAGATTTGCTGAATACTGTCAATATCTTGTTTGTCCATACTCAGGAGACCTGCACGCAAAAAAAGAGCCTGAATATGGTCAGGGTCTTTTGCCAGAATATAATTCACCCGTTTTTCAGCTTCAAGTTTATTTTTTGATAAAAGAAAAAATGAGGCCATTTGAATTTTGTATTCCAGATTTTCAACATCAATTTGTTCAAGGCGCGAAAATGCTTTGAACGCTTCCTGGCCATTGCCAAGCTTCAAATATGCCTGGGACAAAAGAGTATAGGCTTTTTCAGAATCGGTTTTGATGCTGATGGCATTTTTGATCTGAATGATGGCTTTTTGATATTCGCCACTGTCAAAGTAAGTCTGGGCTTCTGAAAGAAACGTGTCTACTTTTGACTGGTCCGAGGCGCACCCGGAAAATAACAGCAGAATGATACACAATGTGGCAATGATATAATAACGACTTGAAAGATTCAGACGGCCTGGATTCATGGGTGCTCCTTTGAAATTTTTTTTATATTATCTTTTCTTTAGCATTGAAGACCTTATTTTTTCAATGTCCTTTTATTTTTTTTTGATAAAAAAAGCCGTATTCATGTCTTAGCCAAAAGAAAAGAAATGAATACGGCCGACTGTTTTAATGTAGATCACGATGTTTTATGGGAAAATATAAAAGGAGTTACCTTCCATACTTGTCATCAAATGAATTCCAAAAATCCCTTTCCGGGTCACGCCACCCTTTTCCAAAGGATTTATCAAAAAATGGTTTTAAGGCTTTGAACCAGCGAACCAGCCCCTGTTTCCCTTCAATCCGGGCTTTGATGACATCTGCCACGTGGTCTATTAGATTGGCCAGCTCATCTTTTGGAATATAGGAATCAGCACCTCTTTGAACAGATTTTTTTAAACTGGCAGGGTCCAGTGCATGGGCTGTGAGCATAAGGGCTGGTATATTCTTTTGACGGGCAAGATCAAGAAGATCGTATCCCTTGACCCCCATGATATCGAGAATTGCAATATCATAGTTAAAGTGGGTAATGGCGTGCCGGGCTTTTTCAAATGTGGATGCCGTATCCAGGACGCACATATTCAGGAGCTCTTCAACTGTTTCAAGAATATCGGGTTCATCATCCACGACCAGGACCGTGCGGCTCTTTAACAGATCTGCATTTGAAATGGTGTCCAGATCAAATTGGATGGATGTGACCGGACAGGGTGCTTTAAGAATAATATGCCGTGCGGTTGACCCTAAAACCGCTTTTTGTACCCTGGATGTTTTTTCAATGCCGATAAAAATATGGTCAATCTGGTTTTCATTGGCAAAGGCGACCAGGTCTTCCCCCGGAGAAAGACCCCGGACACTCTGTTGGGCGTAACACATCACACCGCCGTCTCCCATAAGACGTCTGGCAAACTCAAGCCCTTCTTCAGCCCTGGTGATATCTGATCGTTTTTCAGAAGCACCGCCTTCCAATGAGGTTACCACATAGACAAAGGCGTGATGCATCTGTGCATATTCCCTGGCAAGGGAAAGGGCCAGTTTTCCGGCCTCACCTCCATTATATCCAACCAGTATCTTCATAATTGACTCCACATAAGTCGCTGGACTTACATCCACCGTTTTCTTCGTTTATATGATTTAACATCTTTAAAAGATTTTCTGCCCCCGCCCTTGGTGATGCCCATGTAAAATTCCTTGACATCCGGGTTTTTCTGCAAGTCTTTGGAGGGCCCTTCCAGAACAATTTTTCCCGATTCCATGATATAGGCATAATCAGATACAGCCAATGCAACTTTTGCATTCTGTTCAACCACCAGAATGGTGGTGTTAAGTTCTGTATTTATTTTTTTAATATTATCAAATATTTCTTTTACCAGCAAAGGCGCAAGGCCAAGGGATGGCTCGTCAAGCATCAACATCTGGGGCGCTGCCATCAATGCCCTTGCAATGGCAATCATCTGCTGCTCCCCACCTGAACTGTATCCTGCCATTCGATTGGTCACATTGGAAAGTCTGGGAAAATGCCTGTACATCAATTGGTTGTCTTCACGGATTTTTTTTGATCCGTCTTTTCTGGTAATGGAGCCAACCAGAATGTTTTCATTCACTGTCAGATGTTTAAACACGCGCCTGCCTTCAGGTACCATGACCGCCCCAAGTTTAACGATATCCGTACCCATCATGTGGGTTGTATCAATACCGTTAAATTTAATATACCCTTCCCTGGTTGCGCCGTTTTCAGGTTTTAAAAGCCCGCTGATGGCTCTTAGCGTTGTGGTTTTCCCGGCACCGTTTGTCCCAAGCAATGCCACGATACTGCTTTGGGGAACGTTAAGGCTTACACCCCGCAGCACTTGAATGATGTCATTATAGACAACCTCAATGTTATTTACTTCAAGCAGATTTTTTTCCATAAATAGCTTCTTTATTTTTGAGTGAACCCTTACCGGAGACAATTGTCAGAAAGTGCCATGTCTCCGGTAAGTCAGGTTCAAATAACAACCATGGGCCGCCCTGGTATTTTACCCTGGCCTGCCCGCAACAAAGCATGAAAGAGTCAGTGGGCTGATCTGTTCTTTCATATAAAAAAAAATAATCAATCTAAATCCGTCAATTTATTGAGCAGCTCTAAGCTTAATCATATATTCAGATTTAATTGAACTGATGGCTTTAAATTTGCCGCCCTCTACTTTATAAATATTGACTGAATCAACACCGACATGATCATCCTTGGAAAAGGATACCGGGCTAACGGCTGCGAATGAATCAAACGCTTTTGGGCCAGCCATGTCATTCATGATTTTATATAGATTTTCCTTGTTTATTTCCATTCCGGCAGCTTTTGCCAGTTTAATGGCTTCTGTGGGAATTTGAGCCTGGAGGATGCCGGCAGCATAATTGTGAGAATTGGCAGCTTTTTCATCCCGGCCGTACTTTTGGGCCAGGGCCAGTTGCTGTTTGGTTTTGGCATTGTCTTCATAGGTCAGGTTATATGAGCAGGTCCATAAAAAGCCTTCTGCAGCATCACCGGCAAGAGCAATCAAATCACTTCCCCCGGTATAATGGGCACCCAGGAAGGATAATTTGCCTTTTTCGCCAAATGATTTGGCTGTAAGACCCAGGCGGTTCGAATCTTTTAACATGGTGGCCACAGGAGACTGGACCGTATGGCTGATGACATACTGCACATCTTTACTCAACAGGCGTTGCAGCATGGCAGAGTTATCCAGATCTTTTCCATGCTCAACCACTTCGACAATCTCAATTTTCAATCCGGCTGCAACCGCTTTTTGAGTATCTTCCAGCGGTCCTCTGCCAAATGCTGAGGGATGAATAAACAGGGCAACTTTGGGTACGCCGCCTCCTTTATGATTTTTTGCGATATACTCTGCAAGGGCGACAACGTTTTCAGAATAGGTTGCAACGGGTATAAAAATATAATGAGAGTCAATCAGGTTCCCTTCATGATATGAGGACGGCGCAACCGGTATTTTTTCTTCTTCAAAATCCTGTTTCAAACCAAGGGTGCTGCCGGTGGAGTAATTCAGATAAAAAACGATGCCGTCATCAAGATATTCTTCAAAATTTCTCTTGGTGACATCTGTTTTATATTGATCATCTCTGATCATGCAGTCAATGGTGTCGTCCCCTAACATTTTTGTATCATTCACATACTTAAACCAGTCTTCAATCCCTTTGGAAAGAGGGTTTCCCGCATCAGATGTCGGTCCTGTTATTGCACCGGAGAATCCTATTTTATACACCTTTCCTTTCGCATATACAGATGTTGAAAATGCGAACATCATAACAAGAACCAGTAAAGCGTTTAAAAATAAAACTGTGTTGGTTTTCATGCTTTTGTTCCTCCTCGGTTTGGGTTGTTGTCTTACAATATTTTTTAAAGCTGTGGTATTCATTAATATCTGAAAGGCCAAAGCTTGGTGTATGATTTTATAATTCGCCACCAATTTGCAATTCCTCTGGGTTCGAACATTAAAAACAATACAATAACCAGACCAAAGGTAAAGGGTTTCAATGCTGTGGCAAGGTTCATTCCAGCCGGAAGATATTGGCCTGCTGTCTCGGAAAGGCTTTCTACCTGAAGATCTAACAGTTTTATGGCAGCAGGACCCCAGAAGGACCCGTTCAGAGTGCCAAGTCCCCCGACGATGGCCATGGCAAGATAGGATACAGATTCATGCAGTGTAAAAGACTCGAATCCAACGCCTCTATAAAGATAGGCATGCAAGGCACCGGCAACGCCTGCAAAAAAACCAGCCAGCGCAAAGGCATAGACTTTTGTAAGCCCTGGATTCATGCCCATGGCATCTGCTGCCCGGTCGTTGTCCCGAACAGCGATGAGGCATCTTCCATACCGGGTTTTAAGAAGGTTTCTGACCCCGAAGCCGAACAGAACCACCACCACTAAAATAATATAGTACCAGAAAAGATAGTGTTCTTTTCTTCCGACTTCTCCGGTCATCCAGAAAACCCGGCCGATTGAAATGGTCTGGCCCTGGTTGAAAAATGTCATAAAGTTAATGACCCATTGAAAAATCATCTGAAACGAGAGGGTGGCAATGGCCAGGTACAGGTGTTTGAGTCTGAGTGCGGGTAATCCTACAATGGCGCCGAATCCTGCTCCCACCAGTCCGGAAAAGACAATGAGCACCGGCCAGAAATGGGTGACAATGATATGAGAGTCACCGATTGTCCTGCAAAAAGAGGCCACCGTGTATGCGCCGATTCCTACAAAGGCAGCATGGCCGATGGAAATCAGACCGGCAAATCCGGTCACCAGGTTGAGCCCCATTACAGCGACAATGGCGATGAGAATATTGTCCACCACAAGCATATATTTATTGCTTAAAGGGAAAAACACAGGCCAGGCAAAAAGAAGGACCAGGAACAGAGTGAACACTGATCGGTCAAGACTGGTCAAAAATGTCCGCTGCTCCTGTTTATAGGATGTGAAAAAATTACCTGTTGCTAACCATGAATTTGATGACATAGGTTACACCCGCTCAATTTCGTGAATTCCAAATAAACCATGGGGCTTAAATAGAAGGATGATTAATAAAATGATATAAGGCATGACATCACCGGTACCGTTCAATCCAAAATTTCCATCCAGGTAACCACTGGCAAACTGCTGGATCAATCCCATGATGATACCGGCCACAACTGCGCCCAGGATGGAATCCAATCCGCCCAGAATAACAACGGGAAACACTATAATTCCAAACGCATGGAGGGTATCAAAATTAAGTCCGGTGATATTTCCGATGATGCATCCGGCTGCAGCAGCAGATAATCCTGCGGTTGCCCAGGCAAGACCAAAGACCCGTGGCACTGATATTCCTACTGACATGGCGCCGAACTGATCGTCTGACACGGCTCTCATGGATATTCCCACCGTGGATTTTTTGAAAAACCAGGAAAAAGCGCCAATCAATACAAAGGTAATCATGACGCCGACCAGCTGGGTCCATGAAATGGATACCCCGGCTAAGGTTAATGGCGTTGTTGGCAGAAATGGCGGAAAAGAAAAGTTTTCAGTTCCAAAGGGGGTCAGATAAATCAAGCCGTCAATAATTGAGGCAAGTCCGATGGTGACCATAATCACCGAGATAATGGGTTCTCCGATCAGACGTCTTAGAAAAATTCTTTCAACGCTCATGGCCAAAAAGAAGGTGATGGCCATGCTGGCCAAAAAGGAGAATACAATCGGCACCCCGACAACAACGGTAAGATAATAGGTGATAAATGCACCCGAGGCAATAATCTGGCCATGGGCAAAATTGGCTACCCGGCTAGATTTATAGACCAGGACCAGACCAAGAGCGGCCAATGCGTAAATAGAGCCCACCACAATGCCGCTGACGACGATTTGAAAAAAATAACTCATCAGATCTCTTTGGCTCCTTTCACAGTGTAAAAAGCGATGCTGGTTTTAACCTTGGTTGATTGTCCGTCCTGATATTGGAACGAGGCTTCAACCTCTTGTTTATCCACAGATTCGTCGTATAGTGAATCATACAGGTTCTGGTATCGTTCCTGAACAAATTTACGGCGGATCTTTCCGGTTTTGGTCAACTCTCCGTCATCCACATCCAGCAGTTTGTAGAGCAGGGCAAACCGCTTGATTTTAAAATGTTCTTTTTCAGCCCTGGAGTTTACGTCAATGACCTGTTCCATGATGAGTTCAGCCACCTGCGGTCTTGTGGACAGATCCATATACGTTGTAAAGGAGATCCCCCGGTCTTCGGCCCATTTACCCACAACAATGGGGTCAACGTTAATCAGGCAGGCTACAAAATCTTCTTTGTTTCCGTATACCACAGCCTCTTTGATGTAAGGACTGAACTTGAGGGCATTTTCCAGGAACATGGGCGAGAACATGTCGCCGTTCTTATTGTGCATGACATCGGACAATCGGTCAATCACCACCAGGTGTCCGTTTTCATCAATAAAGCCGGCATCTCCCGAGTGAAGCCACCCGCCTTCAAGCAGTTCTTTGCTTTTTTCCGGCAGGTTATAATATCCACGGGTCACTGAATCAGACCTGGAAAGGATCTCTCCATTGTCTGCAATCTTGCATTCTGTTCCAGGCAGGGGTTTTCCAACGGTTTCAGGTCTGACATCCCCGTCTCTGTGCATATAGGCAATGCCGACAATCTCTGTTTGTCCATAGATCTGTTTTAGATTAACGCCAATGGCCTGGTAAAAGGTAAACAGTTCAGGACCCAAAGCTGCACCACCGGTATAGGCCCGTCTTAAGCGAAGAAAACCAATCTGGTTGACCAATGGTCTGAAGATAAATTGAGTGCCCAGCCAGGATTTGATTTTTAATCCCGTTGGCATGGATTTGCCGGTCATTTTATAGCCGGCGGCTTGAATGCCGATCTTGATAAAATAATTATAAAGCAATTTGTTCAGCCAGTAGGACTGGTCAATCTTGAGCCAGATTTGAGACCGGATGGTTTCATAGATTCTCGGGGCACCGAACATGAAATGAGGCCCGATTTCTTTTAAATCAGACATGGCCGTTTCAACCGACTCAGGAAAATTTAAGGTGATGCCGGTTGCCATGGCAACCCCGAATGAATTCATCTGTTCGCCGATCCAGGCAAAGGGCAGAAATGAAACATATTCGTCCGTGGGTTCAAGCGGATCCACTTCAGTAAGCTGCAGGCCCATGTTAATATAATTTTTATGGCTCAACTGGGTGCCTTTGGGTAAGCCGGTGGTCCCGGAAGTCAGACACAGATGACAGATATCATCGGGTTTGCCCTGGTCCACAAGGGTTTCAAAGATATCCGGATGTTTGGCGTGTTCAGTGTCTCCCAGTTGATACAGGTCTGTAATATCGATGAACCAGTCGTCTGACATGTATTCTCTCATGCCTCTGGGATCTTCAAAAATAACTTTTTTAACTTTCGGGATCTGGTCTCTGATATCCAGAACCTTGTCCACCTGCTCCTGGTTGTCACAAAACACAGCGCTGACGTTCAGATATCCAAGGATCTGGGCAATTTCATCAGGCATGCTGGTCTGGTAAATGCCTGCGGAAATGGCACCAATGGAGTGGGCACCAATGGCCACAAACAGCAGTTCAGGGATGTTGTCAGAGATGACGGCGATGGTATCCCCTTTGGATAGACCGATTGCCTTAAGACCCAGGGCGGTTTTCCGGACATGGTCATAGTAGTCTTCCCAGGTATAAGTGTTCCAGATGCCAAAGTCTTTCTCTCTTAATGCCGGACGTGTGGGACTGGTTTTGACCCGCCACCGAAGCAATTGGGGAATGGAGTATTCAAGCAGGTGATTATTTTTACCCATAGATTTAGTCCTCTCCAATATAGGCTTCAATAACTTTAGGGTTTTGGGCAATCTCTTCCGGGGTGCCTGATCCGATCAGCTCGCCAAAATCAAGAACATAGATTCGGTCTGAAATGTCCATGACAACCCCTAGATCATGCTCCACAAGCACCACGGTAATGCCGCGTTCTTTTTGAATGTCCATGACAAAGCGGACAATATCCTCTTTTTCCTCCTGGTTCATTCCAGCCATGGGTTCGTCCAGAAGAAGGATATCCGGTGCCAGTGTCAGTGCTCTTGCCACCTCCACTTTTTTCTGGACACCATAGCTTAAGTTGCCCACAAGACTTTTTCGATAGGGTTCAAGTTCCATGAAATCAATGATGCCTTCCACATACGCTCTGTTTTCAGCTTCAATCCGGGACGCTTTTCCATAAAAAAATACAGCCTGTAAAAAACTGTATTTTAAATTCTGATGACGGGCCAAAAGAAGATTGTCCAGGACTGAAAGACCGGAAAATAGTTCAAGGTTTTGAAATGCCCTTGCAATTCCCATGTTGGATACCTGGTGAGGAGAAGCATGGGTCAGGCATTTGTCCTTGTAGTGGATATCGCCTGTGGTAGGGTGATAAAAACCTGAAATGCAGTTGAGCATACTGGTTTTACCGGCACCATTGGGGCCGATAATAGAGGTGATAAGGCCTGGCTCAATCGTCATATCAACGTTTGAGAGTGCTTTGAGTCCACCAAAAGAAAGCGTTACATCCGAAATTGTTAAGTGTGTCATAAAACATCCAAAGTTGTTTAAGTCAGATTTAAAAAAATGGGTACTCCAAACATTAATCTATCATGACAACCAATTGAAACGAATAGTCACCTCCTGTTTACGTGAACCTATTTTGGTAAAACCTATTAAATTAATCAAGTATAATCTGTTTTAATTTTTTGTCGGTCAATTTTGCCGTCATTCATCTTTGGCAGGGTGTTGATAAACTGCACATATCTGGGTTTTTTGTATCCGGCAATGCGTTGCCCGCAAAATTCGATTAATTCTTCTTTTGTCAGGCTGTACCCTAGGTTCAGTGAGCAGACCGCTTTAATGCCTTCTCCGAATTTTTGATCCGGAACACCAAAAACACAAACCTCATTTATGGCATCATGCTCAAGGATTGTCTGTTCCACTTCAGCCGGAAAAACATTTTCACCGCCAGGCTTGATCAGTTCTTTTTCCGGCTTGCGTCCTTTAAAAAACAGGAAACCATCTGCATCAATCATTCCAAGATCGCCGGTATGGTGCCAGCCATTCTTAAATGTCTGAATGTTGAGATCATCGGCATTCCAATATCCCTGGAAAACCAAAGGTCCTTGTACAAGGATTTCTCCGGTTTGTCCGACAGGTAAGAGTTGATCAATTTCATCGGCTGTCCGGATGATGGTTAAAGGCAGAATCTGACCTGCAGATCCTGGTTTTTCAAAATATCTGGAGGACGTAACAATGCCGGAGGTTTCAGTTTGACCGTACAGGGTCCAGAATGTTGATCCGGACAGGGTCTCCCAGTTTTGTGCTGTATCAGGGGCTTCAAGTCCGGCCGTAATTTCAAGACTTGAAAGATTGAAGCGGTGTTGATCGTCTTTCATTGCGGTTAAAAGAGAGGTGACAATAGGAGGAAAGGATCCGAACATGGTTACCTTTTGTTCCTGGATCAGTTCCAGGGCATGTATGGGATCAAATTTATCCTGGATTACATTTTTTCCACCAGCCTGGAGGGTTCCAAGTCCCAGGTTGATTCCCATAATGTGAAAAAGCGGTAAGATGTTGAGATACGTTTTTGTATGGTCAAGACCATAGGCCTGTATCATCTGCTGGTTTGACACAATGATGTTGGTCTGGCTTAGAACCGCACCCCGCGGTTTGCCCATGACCGCTGCGGTATGGATGATCAAAAAAGGATCTGTTGGGTTACTGTCAACTGGTGCGCTGATGGGGGGCTGGTGATACAGATTTGAGAATTGTTCGTCAGTTTCATCAACAACAAAAAGATGCTCAATGCTGGGTGAAAACTTGAGCAATGCCTTGGCCTTATCAGCCATCTGCATATCACAAAACAGGACGCTGGGGGTGGTGTCTTTGATGATATAGGCCATTTCATCCTGGCTGAGTCTTCGGTTGATCAGGACGATGGACAGATTAAGCGCAGATGCAGCACCAAACAGATGGAAAAAAACAGGATGGTTATGGCACAAGACAGCGATTCTGCTTTTTTCAGGCAGGTTGAGGGTGTTCAATCCATTGGCAAAGCAGGCAGTTTGGAAAAACAGATCTGAATAAGAGGTGTCCTGACCCTTCCAGTGAATGGCGCTGGACGACCCAAGATGGGTTGCGTTTTTTTCATAAATATCAAAATAGGTCAGGAGGCGAAGATTGTTCATACGCTATCACTCCGGTGTAATAGAGATAAAAAAAATACCAGATCTAATTTTATATATCAGCCAAAACCTATTGTAACCAGAACTGTCACTTACCAAACGAGCGCTCAGTCTTAACATTATTCAGTCATAATTCAATTTGCTTGAGTTTGTCAAAGGATTTTTTACCTTTTCCCTGGCGGGAAAAAGATAGAAAACATGGAATATCCTGAATTTAAACAGTCTTTCTGGCTTTTACAGAAACCACATTTTATAACGTCTCCCGGACAAACCGCCTGGATATCCCGGGCGAGGAAAGAACATCGAGAGGATTGAGCTTTCATTACAAAACCATATCGATCGGAAAAAAATTTCATGCGCAGCAGATCAGCTCCTTTGCCGCCGGCATTGAATGTAAAGGGTGTTTTAGTGGAATAGTTCATGGTTTCCTGGGTGGTGAAAAAGCCTTCAAAGATCCTTTTTTGGGCGTCTTTTTCAATGCCGACACCAAAATCATTGACTTTAAAGAGAATTCCCTGCTTTTGGCTGAGAATAAAAAGATCGATTCGGCCATTATCCGGTGTGTTTTCCACGGCATTTTTGATCAGTCCGGACATCATTTTTTCCAGGATTTCTCTGGGTAAAACCAGGGTTGGCAGATCCGGCTCGATCTCTATATTGATCTGGATGTTTCGAAATTTAAACTGTGGTTCAAGACCGGCATACAGATCATTAAAGAATTGGGCAAAATCCAGGGGGGCTGATTCCAGGGATCTGGGGCCAAATTTTTCATTAATCTGCTGGCGGATGGCATTTTCAATTCCAGCCATGTCTATCAAGGGTGATTGGTTTGGGGATAAGGATTGATCTGTGTTTTGGGTATTGGGATGGTCGGGCAGGGTCAAAAGGGTCTGTTCGACCAGGGTTGCCAGCTCATCCTTACAGGCCTGGAGCATGTTGAGCAAAATTTTCTGGGCAGAATAGGTTTTATCCTCCATGATATCGGCCACCTCATCTTGAATATCCACCACCCGGTTCAGATTTCTTTCTATCCGGTCCAGGGTTGTGTCAACAGTGAGAGCAGGGATGGATTTAAGTTTTCTTTTTAAGATTGTAAACGAACCGGTCAATATGGCCACCGGTGTTTTGAGTTCATGGGACAGATGGTTGATGGCTTTGCCCTTGGCCCGGTTCATGGATGCCACATCCCGGTAGGCTTCCTGAAGCGCATCTGAAAACCTGGCATTTTCAATGGAAATGGCACAGGTTCCGGCGATCATGATCATCAACTCCAGGTCATTTTGATCAAAAAGATTCTGCTTTTTGTTGATGGCGCACAACACCCCGATAATTCGGCCCTCACTTTTAATGGGCACTTCTAACAGACTTTTGGTTTTGTATCCGAGTTTTTCATCCCGTTCAGAATAGTCTTTGGTCAGAGTATCAGCATTGTTTTCAATGATGTTTTCACCGGTCTTGATGATCTTTCCAGCCAGGAGAGAATCAAGGGGAAACCGGAATTTCCGGGCTCTTTTTTCAGTGGCCAGGTTATCGTAGGATGCACCGGTAAAAAATAATTCATCCTTTAATTCATCATGCAAAAGAATGATCGCACCTTCAGTATTTAAAATGTCTTTTACCTCTTTTGAAATAAAATCCATCAAATCTTCAAGCCCGGGATACTCGGGCAGGGCTGCGCTGATTCTCATAATGGTTTTGTTGTTGGCCTGGATTCTTTTTTCTGCGGTAACATCTCTTAAAATGACAAAATTTTCTATTTCACCGGTTTTAAACCTGGCGTTGGAAGCAGCCCAAAGGACCACGTCCAGAACTTTATTGTCCTTTGTCAGCCGCTGGGTTTCATACCGGGTAAGGGATTTGTCATGGTTTAATTTGTCCACCATGGCCGATGTTTCAGCTTTTAAGGCTTCAGGAACAAAGGGAATGGGTTGCCCTTTGATATTTTCCAGAGTCCATCCAAAGGTTGTTGAAAAAGCAGGGTTGACATAAGACACCCGGCCCATTCCATCATAAACAATAATGGGATAGGGAATGAATTCAAGGATTCTGCGATAGATCCGGAACAGTTCTCTGGTCTTACGTTCGGCCACTTTTTCTTCAGTAACATCCTGAAGTGTTTCAACAGCACCGGCAATATTGTTTTGACCATCTGAAAAAGGGGAGGCAGTAAAAAAAAGCCATTTTCCGTCTTCGGCCAGGTCCTGGAAAAAATCCGTGGCAGCAAATCGTTCCCTGTTCTTTAAAGACCGGCTGTATTTTAAACCATAATGTTCAACAATCTGAGCATCGGATGATCCATCAACAATCAGATCTGCCATGACCGGACGTTGGCTCTTGTAAAATGCTTTCCACTGGTTTTTCGTGCCGATCATGGTTTTGGCCGAAAAGCCGGTCAGTTCTTCAAGGGCCTGATTAAAATGGGTAATGGTGTGATTTTTGTCGATCACAAACAAGGGAATGGACGCTTTGTATATGATGTTACGCAGGGTCTGGTTCTCAGCTTCCAGTTCTTTGATTTTTTGTTTTAAAGTGGCAATATCATCAGTGCTGGTCATTGATTAACCCCAAAAGACGTTACAAGGTGAGTGGAACCGTGATTAACAGATAAAAAAATCAATTACCTGATCTTTTTATTCTCATGTCGCATCGCTCCCAATATAGCGGAAAAAACAAAGAAAAGGCAAGGATTTTAAGTGTGATCCAAAAGATGTCCGATTATTTGATCTAATTTGGAGAAGATTGTCCTTCCTTAACAGGATCGTTGGTTTATTCCATTTTTTGAA